>DASQLK010000213.1:0-4079 GCA_035630055.1 Methyloceanibacter sp.
TCCCCTTTTCCGTGAGGAGCACGATGGACAGGAACGACCAGCAGGCGATCGAGGATCTCTTCCGCAAACTCGCGACCGTAGAGGACAATTCCCCGGCGCGCGATCCGGAGGCGGAAGCCTTCATTCGGGAGCAGATCACGCGGCATCCCGGCGCGCCTTATTACATGGCGCAGACGATCATCGTGCAGGAGCAGGCGTTGGACGCAGCTCAGGCGCGCATCGAGGAGCTTGAGGGTCCGGCCAAGCAGGGCACCGGCGGCGGCCTCTTCAACAACATCTTCGGTGGCAGCACGCGGCCAACCCGCTCCACCTCGGTGCCCCGCGTCGGGCGCACCGGTGCAGCACCGGAACAGATGGCAAAGCGCCAAGGCGGCGGCTTTCTTGCCGGGGCTGCGCAGACGGCGATGGGCGTGGCCGGCGGCCTTCTTCTCGGCAATGCGATCGCCGGCATGCTTGGCGGCGGCAACGAAGCGCAAGCCGCGGATCAGGACACCGGTGCGCAGGATCAGGCCGGCGACGAGCCGCAACTCGACAACGCCGACTACGACACCGGCGGCTTCGATGATGGCGGTTTGGACGGCGGCTTCGACATCTGACGCGACAGTCTTACGACTGCTGTTCAGGACTTGGTCTAGGTTCGGCAATTAATAGTCGTGCGTGCCCGCGCCGAGCACGCGGTCGAAGTCGCGCCGCTTCTGCTCCTGAATGGCGCCCTCTCTGGCCCGCGCTTCCGATAGCGCCTGGCGGCACTTGTCATATGCCTCCTGACCAGGACCACCTCCCTGCTCACGGCATGCGGAATCGTCCTCGGTATTGTCCGCCGCCGCCGTCTCCAGTTGGCGCGCGCGTTCCTGCTCGGGATTGGCGCAGCCGAGGAGCAGGCTGGCACCGGCCAGCAGGATGAGGATTGCGGGCTTTGAAGATCGCATGATGGCCTTGCTGTGACGCTGAAAAATGGCGTCCCGATGGTCAAGCGCTGGGCCACTCACTACCTTTGCTCCCGCCGTCTTACTATATCAACGTCCAAGGCGGTCCCGGCGGCCGCGAACCAACTGACCTCAAATTCAATGGAGCCGATGAACGTGACCGCTTGTAACCAATCCTTGCGCGTTCTGATCCTGGCGGCCCTCCTGCTCCTGCCCACCAGTTTGTTTGCCGAGGAGCACGGGGCGCATCCCACCCCGCAAGAGCAATCGTCAGACGCCAAGGGTTCCGAGGCGACAGCATCTGACGCGTCCAAGGACCTGCTGCCGCCAGCCGTCACGACATCGCACAGCTTCGACATCGACGGAAAGCTGCTCCGCTACACGGCGACCGCCGGGAGCCTGACCTTGCGCGATCCGCACGGCAAGGCGAAGGCCGCCATTTTCTACACCGCGTATGCGCTCGACCCGAAGGAAACAAAACGCCCCGTCACCTTCGTCTTCAATGGCGGCCCCGGCGCCGCTTCGACTTATCTCCATCTCGGCGGCATCGGGCCGAAGGTGATCGACGTCAACGCCAACGGCGAGATCCAAGGTCCACCGCCGAAGCTGCATGACAATCCGAGCACATGGCTTGCCATGACTGATCTCGTTTTCGTCGATCCGGTCGGCACGGGGTATAGCCAAGTCGCGGAGGGCAAGGAGGAGAAAGACTTCTTCGGCGTCGAACAGGACACCGAAGCGCTGGCTGACTTCATCCGGCTCTACCTTGTCGATGCCGGCCGCATGGCGTCCCCGGTGTTCGTCATGGGCGAAAGCTATGGCGCGTTCCGTGCGGCCACGATCACGCGCAAGCTGCAGACGACCGGCGGTGTGTCGCCAAGCGGGCTGCTTCTCATTTCGCCAGCGCTGGACTTCGGGCTCCTCAATCTCGAGGACTATAACCCCCTCGCCTGGGCGCTCGATCTGCCCTCCTTCGCCGCGGTGAACCTGGAACGAAACGGCGTGACCGGCCGCGAAGCTTTGCGCGGCGCGCTGCAGGAGGCCGAGGACTATGCTCTTTCGGACTATCTGGTCGCCCTCGCGTCGGGTGTCGAGAAAGGCGGCGAGATCGCGAGCGAAACCGTCTCGCGCCTGACCGGTCTGCCCCTCGACCTCGTCAAGGAGAAGGACGCCCGCATCAGTTCCACCTTCTTCATCAAGCAATTCGACAAGCAAGGCTCCCGCGTGCTGAGCCGTTATGACGGCAGCGTCAGCGGGCCGGACCCGCATCCCTCAAGCGAATGGCCGCGCGGCCCCGATCCCGTGCTCGACTCGACGATCCCGCTTTGGACGAGCGCCTTCGTCGAGTACGCGCAGAAGGATCTCGGCTACAAAACCAACCTGCCCTATCGCCTGCTCAATCGTGACGTGCGGCAGAAATGGGATTTCGGCACGAGCGCCACGCGGCAAGGTTATGCCGACGTGCTCGACGACATTCAGGAAGCGCGGGCCTCGAACCCGTCTCTCGAAGTGATGATCGCCTCGGGCTACACGGATCTCATCACGCCCTACTTCGTGCCGACCTACGTCGTCCAGCAGTTCACGCCCTTGGAGGGTGCTGTGCCTATCACCATCCAGAACTACGCCGGCGGACACATGCTCTATATGCGTCCGGACTCGCGCGCGGAGCTAAAGCGAGACGCCGAAGCGCTCTATGAGCGGGCCTTGAGCCCATCGTGATCGCACGGTCTAAGCGATGAAGCCCATGCCGCAATCGGCTAACATGATGCCGATTCGACCATGAGAGGATCGCCGATGACACTCCGGACGACGCTGCTGGCTTCGCTCCTGCTTCTCGCATCTGCGTCTTATGCGGGGGCGCAGGAGACAAAGAGCGATGAGGCCGCCGCCGATCCGCAATGGATCGAGTTCTCGGCGCCGGAGCGCGGCTTCACCGCATCCTTCCCGGTCAAGCCGACGGAGACCAGCACGCCGGTGGAGGGACAGAATCCGCTGCTGCAGCATCAGTACCAGGCCGCGGTCGGGGAGGACACGGTCTATACGGTCGTGGTGTTCGAATACCCCGAAGGCAAAGCGCCGAACCCGCCTGACCAGGAATATTTCGCGAACGTGGTCACCGCCTACGCGAAAGGCAGCGAGTCCCGCGTCCGCAAGAAGGGGCCGGCGGAGATCGCCGGACGTCCGGGCTACGAAGCGAGCGCCGAGGACGCCAAGCGCAAGATCAGCCATCGCCTCAGTCTCGTTCCGGCCGGCGACCGCATTTTCATGGTCGTGTCGGCAGGTCCGCGTAACCACGCAGCGGGCGAGGACGCGGAGAATTTCCGTGACTCGTTCCGGCTGCTCGGCGCCGATGGGAAGCCTCCCGTTGAGGACAGCTCCAAGCCGGCTGATGATAGCGAGTAGCCGTTAGTCCCGCCGCCTCAAGTCCGCGACAAAGTCCTGCACGTCCGCCGAAGGCTTCGGCGTCAAGACGCTCACCAAGATTGTCATGACGAAGGTTGCGGGCATGGCGAAGACGGCCGCGAATGCCCCCCGAACGCCCCACCAATGCAGCCCTGCCTCGCGCGCTCGCTCGAGCGCGAGCTGCGCCGACTCCTTCGCAAGTCCGCCCGAGAGCTCGTAGGCGCGCTTGAGCGTTTCGTATCGCCAGGTCTCGCCGGCATCGGCGAAGAGCAAATTCGACAACGCAATGAACGTATCCGGGAAATAGCGCGGCGCCAGAAAATAGACGAGGCAGACGGCGAGCCCCGTGACGATCCCGGCGATCGCGCCATATCCGTTGATGTGTCGCGACCAGATCCCCAGGACGAGGAGCGGCAATAGGCAGCTTGCCGCAAGGGAGAACGCGAGCGGCGCAAGCGCTATAAGGTCCGCCGGGCCTCGCAGCGCGGCGAGCGCCGCAAGCCCGGCCACCAGAAGAAGGAATATGCGGCCGACAAGGAGCCGGTTCCCTGGCGCAGCGTTGGCGGCGAGACTGCGGTAAAAGATGTCGTAGGAGAGCGCGTTGCCCATCGCGAGGAGCAGGGCGCTTCCGAGCGCGAGGCAGGCTGTGATGCAGGCGGCTGCCAACGCAATCTGGAGCATGGGAGCCGGGCCCGCACCAGAGCCGACAAGAATGCCAAGCGGCGGGGCGACCGCGAGCAGCATGGCAAG
>DASQLK010000214.1:0-5360 GCA_035630055.1 Methyloceanibacter sp.
CCCTTGCGCACGGTCGTCGCCTCGAGCTCGGCAACCCGCTCCTCAAGATCGGCGCAGCAATCGCCGCCAAGGTCGGCCGCCAGAGCGGGCTTCCCGACAAATGCCCCTGCCATTACGGCGCCAACTGCCACAGCTAGCGCATAGCGGCTGGTAGCCCCACGCAATCCCCCGATCATTGACCCTCTCCACTTGGTTTCTTCACGCTTCTTCTCAAGCTGCCACTCGAAGTCGCGATCGTCCTTCCCCCCGAGCAACTCGCCTGCTGGCCATTTCCGGCCTGCCTCTGCGTTTTATTGGGCTAGCCATGACGGTCTCGTGACACCCACATCACAGCACGGTTTTTGCGCGGTGCTGTTGCGCTTCGGCCACTATCTCCAGGCATCCAATGCAGCCGAAAACACGGCGCAGACTTCAGATAGGAAATGCTAGCCTAGGCCATGATCGAACCCAGCCTCCCCGGTCGCGCCGATGTTGCGGTGGTCGGCACCGGGCCCGCGGGCCTTGCCGCCGCACTGTGCCTAGCTCATGTAGGCGCAGACGTTGCGCTAATCGGCCCGCAGCCGAAGCCGCCAAGCGACGGTCCTGGCGACACGCGGAGCGCCGCGCTCCTCGCCAGTTCCATGGATCTCCTTAAGCGTCTCGGCGTTTGGGACGCGATCGAGCCGCAGTCGGCTGCCCTCAAAGCGATCCGCATCATCGACGACTCGAAGAGCCTGGTGCGCGCGCCGGAGATCGAATTCACCGCGTCCGAGCTCGGGCTCGATGCTTTCGGGTACAACATTCCCAACACCGTGCTCTCCGCCGCGCTCTATGCCCGTGCGACCGAGATCTTGCCCGCGCTGCAGCCGACCACGGTGGACCATATCGAGCTCAGCGCGAGCCGCGCCGCGTTGCGTTGCACGGACGGGGCGGTGGTGGAAGCAAGGCTCGTGGTCGGCGCTGACGGCAGGAGGTCGATCTGCCGCGAAGCGGCAGCGATCGCCGTCAGCGAGTGGCGCTACGATCAGGGCGCGATCGCCACGGGCTTCACCCATGCCTTGCCACATCGCAACATCTCGACGGAGATCCATCGCGAAGCTGGGTCAGTTACGACCGTGCCGCTGCCGGACGCGCATGCGTCGAGCCTGATCTGGGTGGGCAGCACCGCGGAGATCGACGAGCTCATGCAGGCCGACGACGAGGCCTTCGGCAATCATCTCAGCATGCGTCTCGGCGGCGTCCTGGGGGCTCTTGGACGGGTCGGGCCCCGCGCCTTCTTCCCGGTCGCCGGCCTCAGCGCCAAATCTCTGACGGGTCCGCGCACCGCCCTTGTCGGCGAGGCCGCTCACATTCTGCCGCCGATCGGAGCCCAGGGTCTCAATCTTGGGCTGCGTGACGCCGCGGTCCTTGCGGATTGCGTCAAGGACGCCTTGCGGCAAGACGGTGACCCGGGAGGCGACGCGGTTCTCGGCGCCTACGCGCGGGCGCGCGAGCTCGACATCATGTCGCGCACCGTCGGCGTCGATCTCCTCAATCGCTCTCTCCTCACCGATTTCAAGCCGCTGCAGGCAGCGCGCGGCCTCGTCCTGCACGGCCTCAAGGCGCTGCCGGTGCTGCGCAGGCTGGTAATGCGGGTGGGGCTCGAACCCCCAACGGCGCTGCCAAGTCTGATGCGGCGCGTAAGCTGAGCTGCCGTTCCAACCGCTCGGCCTTGACGCCTCCGCAAGCATTTGCCACGACGCCTGCGCCCGCCCCCCTTCCCGACATCGAAAGTCTTCCGTGACGGCCGTTCCCAAAATCCCGTTGCTTCGCGACCTGCGTTACCGCCTCGAATATGCCGGCTTGCGCATCCTGGTCGGCTTCGTGCGGCTCTTTCCCGTCGACCTTGGCGGCAGCATCTCGGCTGCGGCTTGGCGCTTCCTCGGCAAGCGCAATCGCCGGCACAAGCGTGCGCTCATGAATCTGGAGCGGGCGTTCCCGGAGAAGACGGCTGAGGAGCGCGAGCGCATCGCAGTCGCGGCCTGGGGAAATCTCGGCCGCGTCATGGTCGAGACCATGAACATCGATCGCATCCTGAAGGATCCCGGCCGGCTCCACGTCACCAACGGACATTGGATCGGCCGCTACCGGCAGAAGATGGGTCCGGCCCTAATCGTCACCATGCATATGGGAAATTGGGAACTCGGGATGTGGCCGGTGATGCTCGCCGGGGTGTCGCCTGCCGGCGTCTATCGCCAGGTGAAGAACCCGTATGTCGACCGCTATCTGCGGGCCCAGCGCAAGGATCTCTATCCCGGCGGCCTATTCGGGCGCGGCCGCACCGCCGGTATGGATGAGACGCAGAAGACCGCGCGTCTCATCATGGACTACGTGCGCCAGGGCGGGCGGCTCGGCTTCATATCCGACCTCTACGACGCCAATGGGATCGAGGTGCCGTTTTTCGGCTACCCGGCGAAGAGCATGCCGATCGCCGCCATGATCGCCCGGCGGGTCGGCGCGCGCATCTGGATCGGCCGCTGCATCCGGATCGGCAACCGCGCCGTGTTCGACGTTAACGTGAACGAGCTCAGGATCCCCCGCACGCAGAACCAAGCCGAGGATATCCGCTCCATCACCGCCGCAATTCAGCGCTATTTCGAAGTGTGGATCCGGGAGCATCCGGAGCAGTTTATGTGGTCTAACCGGCGCTGGTTCTAGCCCGGTTTAACGCGTTGACAGTGGTTC
Organism: Methyloceanibacter sp.; assembly: GCA_035630055.1. Classification (GTDB taxonomy): domain Bacteria; phylum Pseudomonadota; class Alphaproteobacteria; order Rhizobiales; family Methyloligellaceae; genus Methyloceanibacter. The sequence goes on from DASQLK010000214.1 coordinate 2,704, forward strand.
CGGGCTTCGCTCTTATCGGTAAAAAGACGACTTCGGTTTGGGAAAGACGATGATGTCTACGGTCCGTGCGGCGAGATTTCAGATTGGGCAGGTGGTGCGCCACCGGCTCTATCCGTTCCGCGGCGTGATCTTCGACGTCGACCCCGCTTTCTCGAACACGGAGGAGTGGTACTCGTCCATTCCCGCCGACGTTAGGCCCGCCAAGGACCAACCCTTCTACCATCTCCTCGCTGAAAACGCCGAGACCGAGTACATCGCCTATGTCTCGGAGCAGAATCTGGTGCCTGACAATTCCGACGAGCCGCTGCGGCACCCGCAAGTGTCGGAGTTGTTCGAGGATTTGCAGGGCGGCGTCTTCCGCTTCCGCTTCCTGCAGGAGCACTAGCGCCTCACGCCAGCGCCGATAAACGCAAAAGGCCGCACCAAAAGGATGCGGCCTTCGCGGTTCTGCGTTCAGTGTCGTTTATTAAGGGGCGGTCGGCGGCGGTTTCAATGTCGATGCACCGGGCACCGGCGCGGGAGCCGCACCTTGCGCCTGAGCCTGTCCCTTCTTCGCGTCCGCCTCGGCGGCCTTACTCGCAAGCTCCTGCTGCCGCTTGCGGATCATCTCCATCAGCTGCTGCCGCGCCTGCTGATATTTGACGTTGTCGACCGGCGGACCCTCATAGGCCTTGCTGAACCCGGCCAGCGGCACGGGGAAGCCGATCGCCTTCCGCTGCAAGTTCACCGCGGCGACGACCATCTGCTTGCCCTTGCGGATGCTGGCGAGAAGCTCCGGGGTCACATCCGTCTCCGCCTGGCAGCTCGTGGCGTAGCAAAGCGTGTATTTCAGCGAGAGCGGCTGCTCCTCGTCGATGCGGATCTGCACGCCGGCGGGAATCGCGAGCGCGATCGCGGTGGGCAGCCTGACCAGGATCTGCTCCTTCGGCTCGCCTTCCACCTTGCGGATGGCCGCGGCGACCAGAACGATGCCGGAATTGCCATCCAGGCGCTCGTGATGGGTGAGGCAGATTTCCTTGTTCTCGGTCTGGGCGCTCTTCTCGCAGAGCTTCACCCAGGCATTGTCCTCAGGCGGCGTACCTGGCGCTGCGGCCTGGCCGCCCGCCGCAGGGGGCGTTCCTGCCGCCGGGGCGCCGGCTGGCGCAGGCGCCTTCGGGGTCGCCGGCTGCGCGGCCTTGGGCTGCGCGGTCTTCGGGGCGGCGGACTGCTGGGCGAGGCCCTCCGACGGGGCAAGGCCAAGCGCGAGCGTCACGGCCGCCGCTGCCAGGGCCCCGACACTCATGCGCGCAAGCGTGGTGCAACGATCTTTCGACCAAACCATCAATACGACCCTTCCTCTTTCGCGGGGCGCTCAGCGTCGTTCTACGCGCGCGATCCCGGCTTCCCGTCTTGCATTACCCTCAATACCCGAATTGAGGCGGGGACGTGGCTGCCACTGTTTTGCGTGCCGACTTTTCTCGGCGGGAGGCCCCTTCGCCCTCTGCATCGCGGCATTGCAAAGAAAGCGGTTTTTGCTAGGCCGATAGCGCCCGCCGAAACCGTGTTACCCTGCAGACCGATGCTCCGATGCGATTCATCTATAGCCACGCGCGATATCCGTTGAAAGGCTTTATTTCCGGGCTCCTGCTCGGCCTCCTCGCCTGCGCGTTGGACGCGCGTGCGGAGCCCATGCAGGGCATCGCCATGCATGGGGAGCCGCAGCATCCGGCAGGCTTCCGCCATTTCCCCTATGCCAATCCGGCCGCGGCCAAAGGCGGGCGTCTCACGCTTGCCAGCCAAGGTTCGTTCGACAGCCTCAACCCCCTGATCGTCAAAGGCGAATCCGCGGACGGGGTGCGCGAGTACGTTTACGAGAGCCTGATGGCGCGCGCCTATGACGAGCCCTTCAGTCTCTACGGCCTGATCGCTCAGACCGTGGAGACGCCGGCCGACCGCAGCTTCGTCGCCTTCACCCTCGACCCCCGCGCGAAATTCTCCGACGGCACGCCCATCACCATCGCGGACGTGATCTTTTCCCATGCGGTTTTGCGCGAGCACGGCAGGCCCAACCACCGCTCCTACTACAAGAAGGTGACAAAGGTGGAGCAGACGGGCGAGCGCACGGTGCGCTTCACCTTCGATACCCAGGGCGACCGCGAGATGCCCCTCATCATGGGCCTCATGCCGGTGCTGCCGAAGCATCTCCTGACGCCAGAGACCTTCGAGCGGACGACGCTCAAGGCCCCCATCGGCAGTGGGCCCTATACCGTCGCCAAGGTCGATGCCGGCAAGAGCATCACCTTCAAGCGCGACCCGAACTATTGGGGCCGCGACTTGCCGGTCAATCGCGGGCTCTACAATTTCGACGAGGTGCGCTTCGACTATTACCGCGACGGCAGCACGCTCTTCGAGGGCTTCAAGTCCGGTCTCGTCAACATCCGCGGCGAGGATGATCCGACGCGCTGGACAGAAGGCTATACTTTCCCCGCCGTGCGCGACGGCCGCGTGACCAAGGCGGCGCTTCCGATCGAGACGCCGGCCGGCATGTCCGCCCTCGTGTTCAACACGCGGCGTCCGCTCTTCGCCGAGGCCCGCGTGCGTGCCGCGCTAATCAAGCTGTTCGATTTCGAGTGGGTGAACCGCACGCTCTATCACGGTCAATATGCGCGCACGCAAAG
>DASQLK010000215.1:0-3774 GCA_035630055.1 Methyloceanibacter sp.
GACCCTGGTGCCGCGCGCCGCCGCGCCTGCCGCGCCCTCCGGCGGCGAGGACAAGTCGAAGCTCTCCGACAGCGCCGTGCGCGTCCTCATGACCTACGCGTTTTCCATCATTCCCGACGAGATCGACGGCCCCGAGGGCAAGAAGATCAAGGTCGACCGCGCCGCGCCGAATGCGTTCATGATCCCCGTCGAGGACGCGCGCAAAGTGATCCGCGTCGCAACCCGCTCGGCCTATGCGGAGGTCTGCGGCCTCCCGGAGCTCGAACGCGCGAACTATCTGACACTGGTGAAGGGCGAGGAGGATCGCAAGGTCTGGAGTGACAACCAGATGATCTTCATCAAGGCGCTCCACATGTTCTCGGTCTCCTATTTCACCGGCAACATCAAGATCAAGGAGGAGCCGGCGGAGCCCGACGCGGCCGATCAGGCACCTCCTCAGGCCGGACCCGTCCAGGCGGATCTCCTCGACGACCCCGTGACGCAGGAAGAGGAAGCCCGGGCGGCCAATCCCCCCGCTTTTTCCCCGAAGCGCCCGGAATGCTCGGCCGACCAGAAAGACAAGGTCACCAAGGCCATCAACGCCTATGTCCAGTCGGCCAACGCGGCCCCTGGCGACAAGGCCGGTGCCAATTGACAATTTCCGCCCGTTTCGTGTAACAGAACCCCAGCGAAGCTTGATTTCTCTCGCTTTGCGGCTGCCGCGGTCACGACCCCGGCGCTGAGGCACGCCATCAACGGCCATAGGCATTGCATCGATACGCGGGCGAGGGCGCCCGCGCGAAAAGCCGGTTTGGCTTTGGAGTCACCGAATGACGAAACGCATTAATGCCAAGCACAAGATCGACCGCCGGCTTGGCGAGAATATTTGGGGCCGCCCCAAGAGCCCGTTCAACAAGCGCGAATACGGCCCTGGCGAGCACGGCCAGCGCCGCCGCGGCAAGCTCTCCGACTATGGCGCGCAGCTTCGCGCCAAGCAGAAGCTGAAGGGCTATTACGGCAACATCACCGAGAAGCAGTTCAAGTCGATCTACCGCGAGGCCTCGCGCCTGCGCGGCGACACCTCCGAGAAGCTGATCGGCCTGCTTGAGCGCCGCCTCGACGCCGTCGTCTATCGCGCGAAGTTCGTGCCGACCGTGTTCGCCGCGCGCCAGTTCATTTCGCACGGCCATGTGCGGGTCAACGGCCGCCGCGTCAACATCCCGAGCTATCGCTGTAAGGAAGGCGACGTGATCGAGGTGCGCGACAAGGCCAAGGACATGGGCATGGTGCTCGAGGCCGCGCAAAGTTCCGAGCGCGACGTTCCGGATTATGTGGATGTCGACCACAACCGGATGGTCGCGAAATTGGTGCGCACGCCGACCCTGTCCGACGTGCCCTATCCCGGCATCATGGAGCCGAACCTCGTGATCGAGTTCTACTCCCGCTAGCCGCTTACGCTTTCAAGGCTGCCCGATGCCGCGCCTCTCGCGCGGCATCGTCATTTCCGGGCTCGGCTTTTGGACTACGCGTCCAGCGTCTGCGCGTTATGCGCAACGCCCTTGGCGCTCAAGAGCTCCTGCAGCTCTCCCGCCTGGAACATCTCGCGGGTGATGTCGCAGCCGCCGACGAACTCGCCCTTGACGTAGAGCTGGGGGACTGTCGGCCAGTTCGAGAAGGCCTTCACGCCCTCGCGCACGCTCATGTCATCGAGCACGTTGATGTCTTTGAAGTCCACGCCGAGGTGGTTCAGGATCTGCGTCACCTGCATGGAGAAGCCGCATTGCGGCATCTGCTTGTTGCCCTTCATGAAGAGCACCACGTCGTTCTCGGCGACTTGCTTCTTGATCCAGTCCTGTACGTCTTGTTCGCTCATGACGATCCTTCCTTACTGTGGCGCGGAGGTCTTCAGCGCAAGCGCGTGCAACGCGCCGCCCATGCGGCCCTGCAGAGCCTCGTACACCATTTGATGCTGCTGCACCCGGCTCTTGCCGCGAAATGCTTCCGACACGACGCTGGCGGAATAGTGATCGCCGTCGCCGGCGAGGTCCTGGATCTCCACCGTCGCGTCCGGAAAGCGCTCCTTGATGAGCTGCTCGATCTCGTTCGCCGCCATGGCCATTGTCTGCTCCTCAGCTCGGGCTGCCGGCCATGAAGCGTGGCAGCCAGCCCTCATGCGCTTCGCGCAAGGCCGCAAGGGAAAGTGGCGCTTCATCGGCAAGTGTCAAGGCATCGCCGCCGACCGTTCCCACGAGCCGCACCGGCACCCTGGCGACGGCAGCCGCCTTGTGGATCGCATCCGCCTGCTCCGGCGCGGCGGCCACGATATAGCGGGCCTGATCTTCCCCGAACCAAAGCGCGTGAGCGGGCATAGGCTCCGGCGTCACCTCCAGCGCCACCCCCCGGTTCCCCGCGAGCGCCATCTCCGCTACCGCAACGAGGAGGCCGCCTTCGGAAGCGTCGTGCACTGCTGAGACGCGCCCCTCCCGGATCAGGGAACGGACGAGGTCGCCGGTGCGGCGTTCGGCGTCGAGGTCTACGCTTGGTGGAGCGCCGTTCGCGCCGTCCGCCATGATTTCCATGTAAAGCGATTGCCCAAGATGGCCGCCTTCCTCGCCCAGCACCAGGAGGATGTCGCCGTCGCTCTTGAGCGCCATCGTCACGGCCTGCGCGATGTCCGGGATCAGCCCCACGCCGCCGATTGCCGGCGTCGGTGGAATGGCGACGCCATTGGTCTCGTTGTAGAGTGAGACGTTGCCGGAAACGACGGGGAAGTCGAGCGCGGTGCAGGCTTCCGCCATGCCTTCGATCGCGCCGACGAACTCGCCCATAATCTCAGGCCGTTCGGGATTGCCGAAATTCATGCAGTCGGTGATCGCGAGCGGATCCGCGCCGACGGCGGTGAGGTTGCGCCAGCACTCCGCCACGGCCTGCTTGCCGCCCTCGCGCGGGTCGGCGGCACAATAACGCGGCGTCACATCGCACGACATCGCAAGGCCCTTCGTCGTGCCATGCACGCGCACGACGCCGGCATCGCCGCCTGGGCGTTGCACCGTGTCGCCCATCACCATGTGATCGTATTGCTCCCAGATCCATCGTCTGGAGGCGAGGTGAGGGGACCCCATCATGCATTCGAGCGCGCCGAGGAGGCTGAACGGGGCCGCAACGACCTCCGGTGCGATCGTGATCTGCGGCGGCTTTGCCGTCCAGGGCCGCTCATATTGCGGCGCTGCATGCGCGAGCGCCGCGAGGGGGATGTCGGCTTCCGTGCGTCCGCCATGCTTGACCACGAGATGGCCGCTGTCGGTGGTATGCCCGATGATGGCGAAGTCGAGCTCCCACTTCCGGAAAATGCGTTCCGCGATCGGCTCGGCCCCGGGCTTCAGCACCATGAGCATCCGCTCCTGGCTTTCCGACAGCATCATCTCGTAGGCGGTCATGCCCTCTTCGCGCATGGGCACTTGGTCGAGATCGAGCAGGATGCCGACGCCGCCTTTATCCGCCATCTCAACCGACGAAGATGTGAGGCCTGCCGCGCCCATATCCTGGATCGCGACGATCACGTCTTCCTGCATGAGCTCGAGGCACGCCTCGAGCAACAGCTTCTCCGTGAAGGGATCGCCCACCTGCACCGTCGGCCGCTTCTCTTCCGACGCCTCGTCGAACTCGGCGGAGGCCATGGTGGCGCCGTGGATGCCGTCGCGCCCAGTCTTGGAGCCGACATAGACCACGGGGAGGCCGACGCCCTTGGCCGCCGACTTGAAGATGCGGTTCGCGTCGACGAGGCCGACGCACATG
>DASQLK010000216.1:0-3857 GCA_035630055.1 Methyloceanibacter sp.
TCCGGCGCGAAGCTCGCCTGTCTCTGTTCTTCGGACAAGGTCTATGCGAGCGAGGGCGTCGACGCGGCGAAGGCCCTGAAGGCGGCAGGAGCAGGCAAGATCTATTTCGCCGGCAAGCCGGGCGAATTGGAGTCCGCTCTGCGTCAGGCGGGCATTGACAATTTTGTCTTTCAGGGCCCCGATGTGATTGCGCTACTCCAGTCCGCGACGGGGAGTGGCCGCCCATGACCCGCGTGCCGAACTTCACTGCAGTCGGATTCAGCGACGCTGCGGCAAGCGCCCCATCGGAAACGGCTGCAACCTGGGACACGCCGGAAGGCATCTCCGTCCGGCCCGCGCACGACGCCAAGGACCTTCAGGACCTCGACTTTCTCGACGGCGTGCCCGGTGTCGCGCCTTATCTGCGCGGCCCCTATCCGACCATGTATGTGCAGCGGCCCTGGACCATCCGCCAATATGCCGGCTTCTCAACCGCCGAGGATTCCAACGCATTCTATCGCCGCAACCTCGCCGCGGGCCAGCAGGGCGTTTCCGTCGCCTTCGACCTCGCGACGCATCGCGGCTATGACTCCGATCATCCGCGTGTGATGGGCGATGTCGGCATGGCGGGCGTCGCCATCGATTCGATCTACGATATGCGCACGCTGTTCGATGGCATCCCGCTCGACCGCGTCTCGGTCTCCATGACCATGAATGGCGCTGTCCTGCCGGTGCTCGCACTTTTCATCGTCGCGGGCGAAGAGCAAGGCGTTCCCGCCGCGCAGCTTTCAGGAACCATTCAGAACGACATCCTGAAAGAGTTCATGGTGCGGAATACCTATATCTATCCGCCCGCCCCCTCGATGCGCATCGTCTCGGACATCTTCGCTTACACCAGCAAGAACATGCCGAAGTTCAACTCGATCTCGATCTCCGGCTATCACATGCAGGAAGCCGGGGCGACGGCGGACCTGGAGCTCGGCTATACGCTCGCCGACGGCATCGAATATGTCCGTGCCGGCGTAAAGACTGGCCTCGATGTCGATACCTTTGCGCCGCGCCTCTCCTTCTTCTGGGCGATCGGCATGAACTTCTACATGGAAATCGCCAAGATGCGCGCCGCGCGCATTCTCTGGGCGAAGCTGATGCAGGAGTTCAAGCCGAAGGATCCGCGTTCTTACGCGCTACGCACCCACTGCCAGACCAGCGGCTGGAGCCTGGCCGCGCAAGATGTGTTCAACAACGTCGTGCGGACTTGCGTCGAGGCAATGGCGGCAACGCAAGGTCACACCCAGTCGTTACACACCAACGCCCTCGATGAAGCGTTGGCGCTCCCGACCGATTTCTCAGCCCGCATCGCCCGCAATACGCAGCTCATCCTGCAGCAAGAGTCGGGCACGACGCGCATCATCGATCCGTGGGGCGGCAGCTTCTTCATCGAACGCCTCACCGCGGATCTTGCGGCGCGCGCCATGGCGCATATCGGCGAGGTCGAGAAATTCGGCGGCATGGCCCGCGCCATTGAGGCCGGCATTCCGAAACGCAACATCGAGCAGGCTGCCACGGCCACGCAAGGCCGCATCGACTCCGGGCGGCAAACCATCGTCGGCGTCAATAAATACCGCCCCGATAGCGATGCCGAAATTGACATCCTTAAGGTCGATAATCGCGATGTGCGCCGGCAGCAGCTTGAGAAGCTTGCGCGCCTCCGCGCGGAGCGCGACGAGGCGGCCGTCCAGAGCACGCTCGACGCCCTGACGGAATATGCCCGCTCCGGGACCGGGAATCTTCTGGAAGCCGCCGTTGCCGCCGCCCGTGTTAAGGCGACCGTAGGCGAGATATCCTATGCCTTGGAAAAGGTTTATGGCCGCCACCGCGCCGACGTGTCGGCTGTGACCGGCGTCTACAAAGCGGAAATGCGCCGCATGGACGGAAGCATGGACAGGATCAACGAGCTGATTGAGCGGTTTGAGGAAGAGCATGGCCGCAGGCCGCGCATTCTCGTCTGCAAGATGGGCCAGGACGGGCACGACCGCGGCCAGAAGGTCATCGCTTCGGCCTTCGCCGATATTGGCTTCGACGTGGATATCGGTCCCCTGTTCCAGACGCCGGAGGAAGCGGCGCGCCAAGCAGTCGAGAACGACGTTCATATCGTCGGCGTATCCTCGCTCGCGGCTGGCCACCTCACTCTCGTGCCCGCCTTACGCGAAGCGTTGGAGGCCGAAGGGCGTGGCGATATCATGATCGTCGTCGGCGGCGTCATCCCGCCTCAGGACTACCCCGAGCTGCACGCTGCGGGGGCCAAGGCAATCTTCGGTCCCGGCACGCCAATCGCCGACGCCGCCACGGATATCATCCAGAAACTCCTCGCGGAGAGCGGCGCCAAGCAGGCGGCCGAGTAGCCCCGCAATTCGTCTTGCGCTCCCGGGCGTTTGCCCCTACCCCGCTCGCCATGAGTGCGAGCGCAAAGCCTCCTGTCGAGATCGAGGCCACCGTCAAGGGCATTCGCGCCGGCGACCGCGTCGCCCTCGCCCGCGCCATCACCCTCGTCGAGAGCGTCAAGCCGGACGATCAGCAAAAGGCGCAAGAGGTCCTCGAGCGCATTCTCCCGAAGACCGGCAAAGCGATCCGCGTCGGCATCAGCGGCGTGCCCGGTGCCGGGAAGTCGACCCTCATCGATCAGCTTGGGCTCAATCTCGTCGCCAAGGGCCACAAGGTGGCCGTCCTTGCGGTGGATCCGACATCGAGCCGCAGCGGCGGCTCCATCCTTGGCGACAAGACCCGCATGGGCCGCCTCGCTTCTGAGCCGAACGCATACATCCGTCCCTCTCCCGCGGGCGATAGCCTTGGCGGCGTCACCAAGACCACCCGCGAGACGATCGCGTTGGTCGAAGCCGCGGGCTACGACGTCGTACTGGTCGAGACCGTCGGTGTCGGCCAGTCCGAGACCGCAGTCTCCAACATGGTGGATGTCTTTGTCGTTGTTGCCCTGCCCGGCGCCGGCGATGAGCTGCAAGGCATCAAGCGTGGCCTCCTGGAGCTCGCCGACGTCATCGCCGTCAACAAGGCGGAAGGCGACAATGTCGAGCGCGCCAATCGGGCCGCGGTCGAATACCGCACGGCCCTGCATATTCTCGCTGCCGGTCAGGAAAACTGGTCGCCCGTGGTCCTGACCATGTCCGCACGCGACAATGTCGGGCTGGATACACTCTGGGAAAAGGTCACCGATCGTCACGGCTCGCTCCGGGAGTCCGGCGCGCTCGCTAAGCGGCGGAGTGCGCAGGCGGTCAACTGGATGCGTGAGATTTTCGATCAGCGCCTGCTCGCGGCCTTCAAGGGCAGCCGTCGCGTTGCCAAGCAGTGGGGCGAGTTGGAGGATAAGGTGAGAACGGGCAAAATGACGGCAACGGCAGCCGCCCACGAGCTCAGCCGTCTCGCCGGCGCGAAGGACTCCGAATAGCGTTCGGAAGGAAACCGCAAGACCATGACGCGCGTCCTTCTCACCGGCTTTGGCCCCTTCCCCGGCACGCCCGATAATGCGTCGGCCTGGCTCGTCGCCTCGCTTGCAGCCGCCAGCCGCGCCGGGACGGAAGTGCATGCGGAGGTCTTGCCGACCGAGTGGACTGCGGTCTCCCATCACGCCCCGCGCCTGCTCGCCTCCGTTGCGCCGCGTGTTGTCCTGCACTTTGGCGTCAGCCCGCGCGCCAATGCCTTCCGCATCGAGCGCTTTGCGCACAATGCCACGATGGCGCGCATCGATGCCGCCGGCGCGGTCCCTGAATCTCCCGGCATCGTCGCCGTTGGCGCGGAGCGCCTGTCGACCGCGGTCGATGCCGGCGAGCTTTCACGTCACCTCACGGCACGCGGCTTGCGTGCCA
>DASQLK010000217.1:0-3937 GCA_035630055.1 Methyloceanibacter sp.
GAGCGGAGCTAGCCGCAAGGGCCCTTAAGTTTAAAACGGCAGGTCTGGCACGGGCGGCTTCCACTTGGAGCCGCCCGCTGCATTTAAGAGCAAAAAAACACCATAATCCGCACGTTTGGTGCTGCTATGGTCCGGGGGTGCGCGGTGGCTGGCGCCGGGGTATAGCGCCACATTCGGGGGTGATTTTGAGGGGTTTTTCGCGCCGTTTCCTGCTTCTTCCGGCTAGCTCGCGCCATCGCGGCTGCTTGAGCCCGGTCGCTGCCCTGGCTGTCGCCGTCATGGCGGCCTCGCTTTCGGGTTGCGGCTCGTTCTTCAGCAAGAAGCCGGAAGTCGAGAACAACGATCCTCCGGACATCATTTACGGCAAGGCGGAGAAGTCGATCGACAAGGGCGATTTCTCCGAGGCCGCGCGCCAGTACGAGCAGGTCGACATCAACCATCCCTATTCGCAGGAAGCGCGCCGCGCCATCGTCATGGCGGCCTTCGCCTATTACAAGGCCGGCAAGTACGACGAGGCCGCGTCGGCCGCGCAGCGCTACCTGACGCTGCATCCTGGCACGCAGGAAGCGGATCTCGCCCAGAATATCGTCGGCATGTCGTATTACGATCAGGTGCTCGATCCGAAGCGCGATCAAACCAATGCGCGCAGGGCACTTGCCGCGTATCAAACGCTGCTGCAGCGTTATCCGGATTCCCGCTATGCCGGTGAGGCGCAGAATCGCGTTCGTATCCTGCGCGACCTCCTTGCCGCGAGTGAGATGACGGTGGGCCGCTTCTATCTGCGCAAGAACAACTATCTTGCCGCCATCAATCGTTTCCGCACCGTGGTCACCGACTTCCAGACGACGGAGCAGGTGGAAGAAGCCTTGATGCGCCTGTCGGAGGCCTATATGGCCTTGGGCATCGTCAATGAGGCCCAGACGGCCGCGGCGGTGCTCGGCCACAACTTCCCGGACAGCAAGTGGTACAACAACGCCTATTCCCTCCTCGCCAAGAGGGGCATTCAGCCCCAGGAGCACGAGGGGTCTTGGATCACCAAGACATGGAAAGGCGACGCAAACCCCGCCTGATCGGCCTGCCATGCTAGCCGCGCTGTCGATCCGTGACATTGTACTGATCGACAGGCTCGACCTAGAGTTTGGCGACGGGTTGTCGGTGCTGACCGGCGAGACCGGGGCGGGCAAATCCATCCTTCTTGATGCTCTGTCGCTTGCCATCGGAGGCAGGGGCGATGCGTCCCTCGTGCGCCGCGGCGCGCTGCAGGGTCAGGTCACGGCCGTCTTCGAGCCCGCGGCCGGCCACCCGGTCCTCGCGCTCCTTGCCGCCAACGACATCGCCGGCGAAGCCACGCTCATTCTCCGCCGCGTGCAGGGCGCCGATGGCCGCAGCCGCGCCTTCATCAACGACATGACCGTGAGCGTGCAGCTCTTGCGCGACGTCGGCCGCGCCCTCGTGGAGATCCACGGCCAGCACGACGATCGCGCGCTCATCGACCCCTCCGGCCACCGCGATCTCGTCGATGCGTTTGCCGGCACGGTGGCGGATGCCGCCGCTGTCGCTGCCGCTTGGGATGGCTGGAAGGGTGCTGAAGCCGAGCTAGCGCGCCACGCTGCGGAGATCGCGAGCGTGCGCGCCAATGCCGACTATGTCAGCCATGCGCTCGAGGAGTTGCGCGTCCTGAACCCGCAAGCCGGCGAGGAGGAGGCTCTCGCCGCCAGGCGCCAGTTGATGATGAACGCCGAGAAGATTGCGGGCGAGCTGAACGAGGCGCTCGATGCCCTTGCCGGCGAAGGCACGAGCGGCGCCCGCCTTGCCGCCGCCCTTCGCCGTGTCGAACGGCAGGCGGGGCTCGCGGAAGCCGTGCTCGCGCCTGTCGCCGAAGGCCTGGAGCGGGTCCTTGCCGAAACCGACGCCGCCCGCGCCCGCATCGAGCAGGCGCTTTCCGCCGTCGCCCTCGAGCCCCGCGAGCTGGATGAAGCCGAGGAGCGACTGTTTGCGCTGCGCGCGCTCGCCCGCAAGCACAAGGTCCTTGTCGACGATCTGCCCGCTTTGGTGATCCGCCTCGAAGCCGACTTCGCCGCGCTTGATCGGAGCGAGGCGCGCATCGCGGAGCTCACCAGTGCGGTGGCCGAGGCCAAGAAGCTTTACGAAACCCGCGCAAGCGCTCTTTCCAAGGCGCGCCAGAAGGCCGCCCAGCGCCTCGACAAGGAGGTCATAAGCGAGCTTGCCCCGCTGAAGCTGGAGAAGGCGCGCTTCATCACCAGGGTGGACACGGTCGCGTTGGACGAGGGCGGTCCGAGCGGCATCGACCGGGTCGCCTTTTGGGTGCAGACCAACCCTGGAACCGAGGGGGGCCCCATGATGAAGGTCGCCTCTGGTGGCGAGCTCGCACGCTTCATCCTTGCCTTGAAAGTCGTGCTCGCCGCGCGCGGATCTGCGCCGACCCTCATCTTCGACGAGGTCGATTCCGGAGTCGGTGGCGCCACCGCCGCCGCCATCGGCGAGCGGCTGGCGCGCCTTGCGGAACGCGTGCAGGTCCTGGCCGTCACCCATGCGCCGCAGGTTGCGGCCGCTGCCGCCGGCCATCTTCTCATCGCCAAGGAGGCCATGGCGGGCCCGGAGGGTGAAAGCATGGCGACCCGCGTCGTCCCGCTCGAAGGCGCGCATCGCCGCGAGGAGATCGCGCGCATGCTGGCGGGCCAGACCATCACCGACGAGGCGCGCGCCGCCGCGGACCGGCTTATGAGCAAATCCGCCTAAGCGACTCGCGAACAAGCGAAAGAGTCGTCTAGCCTACCCGTAGCGCAGCTTCATGCCGAGAATGATCACGGCAAGCGCGAAGGTGATGCTGTTCGCCACCATCATCGGCCAGTTCCCGATCATCACGCCGAACGCGAGCCAGAACGCGACCCCCGTGGCGAAGGCGAGATACATGAGGAGCGAGATCGCCTTCGTCTCCTTGCGTTGAATGACATGGAGGGCCTGGGGAACGAAGGCCACCGTGGTGAGCGTGGCGGCGATGCCTGAGACGAGGGTTTCCATGCGTGTCCTGGGTTTGTTGCGGCGGGCATGGATGAACGCCTAGCGCAGCCCCGCGGTTGCCTCGCGCAGCCAGGGGCGGTCGCTGCTGAGAAGCAGGGGCTCCAGTTCCCGGCGCACCCGCGCATGATACGCGTTGAGCCAGTCGCGCTCGTGTGGCGCGAGCAGTTTCGTGTCGATCAGACGCCGGTCGAACGGAACGAGCGTAAGTGATTCAAATCCCAGCATCTCCCGGTTGCCGCCTTCGATCGCCGCCGGCGGCGTGACCAGCACGAGGTTCTCCAGCCGGATGCCGTATTGCCCCTCGATATAGAGGCCCGGTTCATTGGAGAGGATCATGCCGGGTTCGAGCGCCGCGCTACCGAGCCGCGACAGCCGCGCCGGTCCTTCATGCACCGCAAGATAGCTGCCGACGCCGTGGCCCGTCCCATGGTCGTAGTCGAGCCCAGCCTCCCACAGCGGCCTCCGCGCAAACGGGTCGATGTCCTGTCCACGCGAGCCCTTCGGGAAGCGGGCGGTCTCGATCGCGATATGCGCCTTCAGCACGAGGGTGTAATGCCGCCGCATCGTGGCGCTCGGGCTGCCGATGGCGATGGTGCGGGTGACGTCCGTCGTGCCTTCCAGATATTGGCCACCGGAATCGATTAGGTAGAGCTCGCCTGCCTTCAGGGTTTTCTTGCCGGTATTGGTCGGACGGTAATGCACCACCGCGCCATTCGCGCCCGTCGCTGAGATCGTCGGGAAGCTGAGATCCTTGAGCTGGCCGGATTCACGGCGGAAGGCTTCGAGCTTCCGTGCGGCCTCGATCTCGTCGATGGCCGTCGAGCCCACGCGGTCGTCGAGCCACGCCAGGAAGCGCACCATGGCGACGCCGTCCCGCACATGCGCGGTTCGCGCG
>DASQLK010000218.1:0-11490 GCA_035630055.1 Methyloceanibacter sp.
GCGCCGAACTTACCTGGACAAGCCTTTCCAATGCGCTTATTTGCGGACGCTTCATGGATCGCGTCAGCCCAAGCGGCGTTTAGCCGAAACCTCAACGCTTCCGGCAAGCCCCGCCTGAATGATTTCCCGTTCATCAGAAGCTTCAGCCGCCAACGGCGCAGACCAGGCGGTGTCGCAGCGCACCTTCTGGGCGCTGACCTTCGGCAGCGTCGGCGTCGTCTATGGCGATATCGGCACGAGCCCTCTTTACGCGTTGCGCGAAGCGGTGCTTGCGGCGGGGGGCGAGCACGGCATCGTCACGCAAGCCGCGGTGTTCGGCGTGCTGTCGCTGATCTTCTGGGCGCTCCTCATTACGGTCACGCTCAAATATGTGCTTGTGCTGCTCCGCGCCGACAATAACGGCGAAGGCGGAACGCTGGCACTGACGGCCCTCGCCTTCCGCGCACTCGGCAGGCGCACGCCGTTCGTGCTCGGCCTCGGTATTGTGGGCGCGTCGATGTTTTACGGCTCGACGCTGATCACGCCGGCCCTGTCGGTGCTTTCCGCCGTCGAAGGCTTGAAGATCGCCACTGAGGCATTCGAACCGTATGTGCTGCCGATCACCGTCGTCATCCTCGTGGTCCTGTTTTCCGTGCAGTCGCACGGCACGGCATGGATCTCGACCTTCTTCGCGCCGATCACGCTCGTCTGGTTCATCGTGATCGCAGTTGCTGGCGCGGCAGAAATCGGCGCAAACCCGCGTGTCCTTTACGCGCTCAATCCATTCTACGGCATTGAATTCCTGTTTACCCACGGGATGATCGGACTGGTGACGTTGGGTGCTGTTTTCCTCGTCGCGACCGGCTCGGAAGCGCTCTACAACGACCTCGGCCATTTCGGCCGCAGGCCGATCCAGACGGCGTGGCTCTACCTCGTGCTGCCGGCGCTGCTGCTCAACTATTTCGGCCAGGGCGCGCTCGTCCTCGCGGAGCCGGAAACGATCGAAAACCCGTTCTACCTGCTCTACCCGGATTGGGCGCTGTACCCCATGGTGGCGCTCGCGACGATGGCCACCGCGATCGCCAGTCAGGCCGTCATCACCGGCGCCTACTCGATCACGCGGCAGGCTATGCAGCTCGGCCTATTGCCGCGCATGGAAGTGCGCCACACTTCGGAATCGCAGGCGGGGCAGATCTACATGCCGCGCGTGAACTGGCTCTTGCTGACCGGCGTGCTACTGCTCGTGTTCATGTTCCGCTCGTCGAGCGAACTCGCCGCCGCCTATGTGCTGGCTGTGGCCACCACGGTGCTGACGGCGGGCATTCTCGGCTTCATCGTCATCTGGAAGCTCTGGCGCTGGAGTTTCTGGTCGGCCGCCGGCCTGATGTTCCCGCTGATCCTCGTGGATGGCGCCTTCGTTTTGGCGACGACGCTGAAGCTCTTCGACGGCGCATGGCTGCCGGTCCTGGTGGGCGCGGTGCTCATCCTCCTCATGATCACATGGCGGCGCGGGACAAAGCTGCTCGGACAGAAGACGCGGCGCACCGAAGTGCCACTCGATCCCTTGATCGAGAGCCTTGCGGCAAAGCCGCCGCATATTGCGCCGGGCACGGCCGTGTTCCTGACGGCGGATGCGGAGTTCGCGCCGACCGCCCTCCTCCACAATCTCAAGCACAACAAGGTGCTGCACGAACAGAACGTCATCCTCACCGTCATCAACGAAGACATCCCGCGCGTAGCGCCGCAAGAACGCGTCGAAATGGAGAAGCTCGGCGAGAACTTCATGCGGATCATCATGCATTTCGGCTTCATGGAGCGGCCGAACGTGCCGAAGGCGATGGCAATCGCGCGCAAGCTCGGCTGGACATTCGACATCATGTCGACGTCGTTCTTCCTGTCGCGACGTTCGGTGCGCCCCGACCCAAGGTCGGGAATGCCGCCGTGGCAGGACCGGCTCTATATCTTCCTCGCGCATAACGCCGACGACGCTTCGAGCTATTTCCAGCTACCGACAGACCGGGTCGTGGAGATCGGGACGCAAGTCACGGTCTAGGCAACAGCCCGGAAGACCCCCGCCCCGGCCCTCCGAGTGACGCGATCACTCACTAGGCTTCCCTTGCGGGGAGGGAGTGAAACGATCAATCGCTGCGGCGATGGCGGCATCAGCGTCGGGCACCCATTCCCAATCGGTCATGTAGCGACGGGCCCAAGTCATCTGCCGCTTGGCATAGCGGCGGGTCTCGGTCTTGGCCTTCGTCTTCGCATCCGCAAGGTCCACAGCGCCGACCAGATAGGCGGCAAGCTCGCGGACGCCATGCGCGCGCATGACCGGCAGTGCCGGGTCGAGACGAAGATCCATCAGCGTCCGCACCTCATCAAGCGCGCCAGCTTCAACCATGCGGTCAAGGCGTGCGTCGGTCGCCGCGTAGACAACCTCGCGTTCCGGCGCGACGAGGATCTTCAGCGTGGTTTCAGCAGCGATGATCGGCGCCGACTGCTCCCCCTGCCACTCGGCGAGAGAGACTCCGGTTGCATCGATCACCTCCAGGGCACGCACGATACGCTGGGTGTCAGTCGGGCGCAGCCGGCGGGCCATGAAGGGGTCGCGGGCGAGGAGCTCGCCGTAAAGGCCGAGCACATCAAGCGCCTCCGATTGCCGACGCCAATGATCGCGGATGTCCGTGGGAATGTCGGGGACCGGCGCCAGGCCTTCCAACAGAGCCTTGAAGTAAAGCCCGGTGCCGCCCACCAAGATGGGAACGCCGCCGGCCGCATGGGCCTCGGCGATCGCAGCACCCGCGTCCGTTCCCCATTGGCCGACCGAGTATGCAGTGGCTGCGGGAACGGTCCCGTAAAGGCGATGCGGAACCTTGCTCTCTTCCTCAGCGCTGGGCCGCGCGGTAAGAACCGCGAGCTCGCGATAAACCTGCATGGAGTCCGCATTGATGATGGTGCCGGAAAGCCGTTCGGCGATCGCGAGCGCCGCGGAGGACTTGCCGCTCGCGGTGGGACCGGCGATGAGAACCGCTTGCGGTCTTTGCGGCAACGGGGCTAACCCGTCGGGACGGCGACGAAGCGGAGTTCGCCTTTCGCGTCCGACAGGAGCAGCAGCACGGATTTGCGACCGGCCTGCTTGATGGCCTCGACGCGCGCCAACACGTCTTGGGGCTCCCGCACCCTCTCCTGGGTGACTTCGACGATCACGTCGCCCGCCTTGACCTGCTTTTCGGCGGCGGCACTGGCCGGATCGACCTCGAGGACGACGACGCCCTGAACCGTCGGACCGATGCCATACTGGCTGCGAAGCGCGTCGGTAAGCGGGGCAATCGAGAGGCCAAGCAACGTCGTGCGGTCCGTCTCGACCTCTTCAGCTCCCTCCTCGGCCTCTTCCTCCTCGATCTCCTCGTCCTCGGGAAGGCGACCCACCGTCACGTCGACGGTTTGCGTCTCACCCTTGCGAATGAGCTCGACCGGCACCTTCTTCCCGATGGAGGTAGCGGCCACGGCGCGCGGCAAGCCTCGCATCGACTCGACGGGCTGGCCGTCGAACTTGAGGATGACATCGCCGGCCTGGATGCCGGCAACGGCGGCGGGGCTGTCGGTGGATACCTTCGCGACGAGCGCGCCGGAGGGCTGCTTCAGGCCGAGGCTCTCGGCGATTTCCTCCGTCACGTTCTGCACATGCACGCCAAGCCAACCGCGGCGGGTCTCGCCATATTGCTTGAGCTGATCGAGAACCTGGAGCGCGGTGTTGGAAGGAACCGCGAAACCGATGCCGATCGAGCCGCCGGTGGGAGAGATGATGGCCGTGTTCACGCCGATGACCTCGCCTTCCATGTTGAAGAGCGGGCCGCCGGAATTGCCGCGATTGATGGCTGCGTCGGTCTGAAGGAAGTCGTCGTAGGGACCGGCATTGATGTCGCGCTTGGTCGCGGAGATGACGCCGACCGTCACCGTGCCGCCAAGGCCGAACGGATTGCCGATCGCCATGACCCAATCGCCGACGCGCATCTTCGCGGAGTCGCCGAACTTTGCCGCCTTCAGAGGCTCCTCCGGATCGACTTTGAGGAGCGCGAGATCGGTCTTCGGATCGTGGCCGAGGATCTTGGAGACCTTCAGCTTACGCCCGTCGGAGAAGTTGATGATGATCTCGTCGGCGCCTTCGATGACGTGATTGTTGGTCACGACGAGACCGGAGGCATCGATCACGAAGCCGGAGCCGAGGGAGCTCACCTTGCGCGGACCGCCGCCTTCCTCGTCGAAGAAGTCGTCAAAAAATTCTTCAAAGGGAGAATTCTTGGGACCCGGACCGCCGGGGGCGCCCTCTTCCGCAGCGCCGCCTTTCAGGGTCTGCGTGGTCGAGATGTTGACGACGGTATCCTGCAGCCCATCGGCGACTTCGGCGACCGATTCCGGCCCGCGCGCGAAGACCGCTGACACAAGCATTGGCGAAAGCGCCGCGAGCACGGCTGCGACTGCGGCGAGCATGGCAGCGCGACGAACACCCGTTGCGGACGGACCGCGCTTGAAAACAGTCTGCATCAGGGGCGTACTCCCGCGCCGATTAGCGGCCCGCGTCTTTCGCGGCATCTTATCCCAAAGAGGGCGGTGGGGCAGGTTCGAGCCGCAAAGCTCAGCCGCGCACAACCCAGACCACGAACACTCCAGCCGCTATGGCAATCGCACCAAGCAGGCGCAAGGTTTGCTCCGGCGTTCCGGCGGCGGCTTCGAGCAGCCTGCGCCCGAGCGAAGGAGAAAGCGCCCAGAGGAGCCCTTCGATGACAAGCACAAGGCCGATGGCCACGGCGAGATCATGCATAGGCTATGCGCGCCCGGCCTATTGCGCCTGCGGGACCGCGTGCACCGCGTCGTCCGATGCCGTCGGGGGCACGGCCTGAGCGGCCCCAGACCCATTGCCGGCAGCGGCATCCTCGGCGGCGGCGTCCTCGGCGGCGGCGCCCGGTCCTGTTTCAGGTGCTGAAGGGGCGGCTCCGGGGCTTGAAGGCATGGGGGCAGCACCGGCCGGGGGCGCCTTCGTCCCGGTCGCCGAGTTGAAGTACTGGAAGAACTCGGAATCGGGGCTGAGGAGGAGCCGCGTATCGCCGGCCTGGAGCGCCGACTCATAGGCCTGCATCGAGCGGTAGAAGGCGAAGAAATCCGGATCGCGGGTGAACACTTCGGCGAAGACGCGGTTGCGCTCGGCATCACCAGTACCCCGCAGCCGCTCGGATTCGCCGGTAGCCTCGGCCTTCAAGACCGTGACCTGACGGTCGGCATTGGCGCGGATACGGCGCGAGGCCTCTTCACCCTGGGCGCGGATCTCGGCGGCTTCACGCTGCCGCTCCGTCTGCATCCGGCGGTAGATCGCCTGACTGTTGGCCTCGGGAAGGTCGGCGCGCTTGATGCGCACGTCGAGAACCGTGACGCCTAGAGACTTGGCCTCATGGTTGACCTGACTTGTGATCGTCCGCATGAGCTCGTGGCGCTTATCACGCACAACGGTGGCGAAGGTCGAAGAGCCGAGCACGCGGCGGAGCGAAGCCTCGAGGAATGGCCCGAGGCGGGCGCGGGCAACAGCCTCAGTGCCGGCGGCCTGATAGAAGAGAAGCGGATCGGTGATGCGCCAGCGGGCGAAGGCATCGACGACGAGGCGCTTCTGATCCGACGCGATCACCTCCTGGGGGGAGGAATCGAGATCGAGCAGGCGCTTGTCAAAATATTCGACGTTCTGCACGAACGGAATTTTGAACTTGAGGCCGGGATCGGTGATCAAGCGCTGCGGCTTGCCGAACTGGAGGACGAGCGCCTGCTGCGTCTGCTGCACGGTGAACAGCGACAGATAGGCCGCAAGGGCCACAAGGCCGAACAGCACGAGAACCGTGGTCAGGGCGACGCGGTTCATGGCTGGCCTCCTTCACCTGTCGTAGGGGGCGTGCGGCGCTGCAGCTCATTGAGCGGAAGATAGGGCACGACGCCCGCGCCTTTGTCGTCGAGGATGATCTTGTCGGATCCGGATAGAACATGCTGCATCGTATCGATGAAGATGCGACGGCGGGTGACGTCGGGCGCTTTGACGTATTCGTCCAGCACCTGACGGAAGCGATCCGCCTCACCTTTCGCCTCGGCGATGACCTGGTCGCGATAGCCTTGCGCCGCCTGAAGGATGCGCTCCGACTCACCGCGCGCCTCGGGGATGACGCGGTTGGCGTAGGCTTGCGCCTCGTTCTGCAGGCGCTCCTGGTCGGCGCGCGCGGCCTGCACGTCACGGAAGGCATCGATGACGGGGGCCGGCGGATCGACCTTCTGCAACTGCACCTGATCGATCTGCACGCCGGCGCCGTAGGAATCGAGCGTCTTCTGGATGAGAGCGTGCGCCGCTTCCTCAGTCTTGGCGCGGGCGGCAGTCAAAATCGGCTCGATGTCGCTTTGGCCGACGATCTCGCGCATCGCGCTTTCGGCCACATCCTTCACGGTGCCCGCAGGATTTTGAATGTTGAAGAGAAATTTCGGCGCGTCGTTGATCTTCCAGAACACAACGAAGTCGATATCGACGATGTTCTCGTCACCGGTGAGCATGAGGCTCTCTTCGGGAACGTCGCGCGCGGTGTTGGCGGCGTCGCGGGCGTCGAGAGAGCCGCGCATGCCGATCTCGGTGCGGTTGACGCGGGTCACCTTGGGAAGTTCGACCTGCTCGACGGGATAGGGCCAGCGGGCGTGCAGGCCCGGGGTGAGCAAGCGCACATATTCGCCGAAGCGCAGAACCACGCCGACCTCGTCGGTGTTGACGCGCACGGTGAAGGCAAGGAAGCCGATGACCGCGATGGCGACGAGGGCAATGCCGCCGATCAACGGTCCGCCCATGCGGCCGCCGGGCATCGCCTGACGCAGCCGATCCTGGCTACGGCGCAAAATCTCTTCAAGGTCGGGCTGCTGGCCCGGACCGCCGGGGCGCGGACCCCAGGGACCGCCATTGCCGCCCTTCCAACCGCCGCCGCCGCCGCTCTGATTGCTCCAAGGCATGATCGCTATGGTCCTGAAATTTGCTGAAGAATGGCGCCAAGAGCCGCCGGGGGGTGAGCCGCCTATCTAGCGGCATCAAAAATGGCAGTCCTGCGACAAGGTCTGGCGGGTTTTATAGGCCAGCGTCCGCTTCCGTGCAATGCGCTGAACGGAGCATCAGCGGCGCTCCAGGAGGACGAAACTGAAGGGATGTTCGTCGCGGGGGCCGGCCTCGTGACGCTCCCGGGAGACTTCGCGCCACTCTTCACGGCCGAGGGGCGGAAAGAAGACATCGGCGGGCGGCGCCGCGTGGATCTCCGTGAGGTGGATGCGCTTTGCCAGCGGCAGCGTCTCGCGGAACACATCCTCGCCGCCGATCACGGCGATCTCGCCGATGCCAACCTCCCTCGCCGCGCGGGTCGCGGACTCCAGCGCCGATGCCAGGCTGTTCGCGACGATGGCACCGGGAATGATGAGCTCGGGATCGCGGGAGAGCACGATATTGAGGCGCTGATCGAGGACGCGGCCGAGAGAGGCGAAGGTCCGCCGTCCCATGATGACAGGCTTGCCCAGCGTCACGCGGCGGAAGTGACGCAAGTCGGTGCGCTGCTCGCGCCAAGGCAGATCGCCATCTTTGCCAATGCCGCCGTCCTCGCCCATGGCGACGACGAGAGCAATGACCGGATCGTCATCCGTCGCAGCCACACTCACACCGCCACCTCGGCGCGGATGGCGGGATGCGGGTCATAGTTCAGGAGCTTGAAATCTTCGTAAGCGAAGTCGAATAGCGAGGTGACTTCCGGATTGATCTCCATGCGCGGCAGCGCGCGCGGCGTGCGGCGCAGCTGCTCATCGGCCTGGTCGAGATGGTTGAGATAGAGATGCACGTCGCCGAACGTGTGGATGAACGCGCCCGGCTCGAGCCCCGTCACCTGCGCCACCATCATGGTCAGCAGCGCATAAGAGGCGATGTTGAAGGGCACGCCCAGGAACATGTCCGCGGAGCGCTGGTAGAGCTGGCAGGAGAGCTTGCCGTCGCCGACATAGAATTGGAACAGGCAGTGACAGGGCGGCAGCGCCATCCGGTCGAGCTCGCCGACATTCCAGGCGCTTACGATGTGTCGGCGTGAGTCGGGGTCGCGTTTTAGCCCTTCGACAAGCCGGCTGATCTGATCGACATGGCGGCCGTCGGGTGTCGGCCAGGAGCGCCACTGCCGGCCGTAGACAGGGCCGAGATCACCGTTCGCATCGGCCCATTCGTCCCAGATGCCGACGCCGTGCTCCTTGAGGTAGCGGATATTGGTCGAACCCTGGAGAAACCAAAGCAGCTCATGGACGATGGATTTCACGTGCAGCTTCTTGGTCGTCAGGAGCGGAAAGCCCTCAGTGAGGTCGAAGCGCATCTGCTCGCCGAAAAGGCTGAGCGCGCCGGTCCCCGTGCGGTCATCCTTGCGCAGGCCGGTGCGGCGCAGGCGATCCAGCAATTCGAGATATTGGCGCAACGCTAGCCTCTCCGAGAACGGAACCGATGCGGGGCAAAGCCTGTTCGACTCAAAACCCCAATAGCGGGAATATAGGGTTCGCGGGTCATTCGCCCGATAGCTTATCGCTTCCCCTGCAAAAGGAGCGCTTCATGCGTCAAATCCTGTGGATGGCCTGTCTCGGGCTTGGACTTCTTCTGCCAGCCGTTCCCGCCAACGCTCAGAAAAGCGTCACGGTCGAGGACGTGCGGACCATCGCCTTCGACAAGGGCATTGTGGAAATCAAGGAAATCGAGCTCGATGACGGGCTTTGGGAGGTCGAGGGCTACGATCCGGACGGCCGCAAGGTCGAAATGAAGGTCGATGCCGGCTCAGGCGCGGTCGTCAAAATCGAGCGCGACTAGACATAGTTATCCCCCTCCTAACGGGCTGCAGAGAGCAACCTTTTTTTTGCCAACGAACCGGCATATATAGAGAGTGTCGGTGCAAGCCGACTATGGCGATAAATGGTCTTCGTAATAAACCACTCGGACCCGGGGGCAGTACCCGGCGCCTCCACCAGGATTCAGACGCACGCGGCCGGCGCGCAGTTAGATTTGAAGTCTGAATCCCGGCGGGGGCGAAATAGGCTCGACGAGGGTGTAAAGGTTGTTCTTTCGCTCGGCATGGTACCGCCGATATCGGGCCAATCCTATAGTTGCCAATGACAACTATGCGGAGGCTCGTCTCGCCGCGTAAGCAGCGCGATAGCCTTAAAATTAAGTCCTAGCCGCTTCGCGGCGGTTAGGCGCGGTTCGGAGGGCACCGGCCAACAGAAGCCCTCCACTTTATTTTTGAGGCCGTTCGCCTCAGCCGCGGAACGGGGCCCAGCGCTAGATGGCGGCAGACGAGATCCGGTACGATGTGCTGACGCAGGATGCGCTTCGCGGCGTCATCCGCCAGGTGCTCGCGCTCGTGCAGCGCAACGGCCTCCCCGGCGATCATCATCTTTACATCGCCTTCGATACGACCGCTGACGGCGTCTCCATCTCGAAACGCCTGAAGGAGCAGTATCCGGAGGAGATGACCGTCGTCCTGCAGTACCAGTTCTGGGATCTGCAGGTGACGAACGACCGCTTTGAGGTGAAGCTCTCCTTCTCCAACGTGCCGGAACGGCTGGTGGTGCCGTTCCGCTCGGTAAAGGCGTTTTACGACCCTAGCTCACAGTTCGGGCTGCAATTCGGCAAGCCCGGCGCGGCGAACGACAGCGCACGGCAGCATTTGGCTGCGGCCCTCCCCGATCTTGTCGGAGATTCCGACGAGGGGCGTCCGCCACTCCAGGACACGGCAGCCAGCGAGGAACCGAGCGAGCCCGCGCAGGCCGACGTGATGCTCACGCGGCCGCCTGCGGAGGTCGTGCAGCTGGACCGCTTCCGCAAGAAATAGACCCGCGGAGCGCCTATCATCTCCGCCTGCACAAATTTTGTGCGGCCCGTGATCCTGCTTCCAACGCGTGCATTAGTTCTCTAATCTCCCGCCCGCGGCGAAAGTCGTGCCCGGGGGAATGAGTTGAGCACGCAAGTCCAAGAATTGCCGAGCGTCGAGCCAGCGAGCCTCGCGCCGGTGGAAGACTATCTGCGCGAACTGCACCAGCGACTGTCGGCCATGAGCGGGGGGAAGCCCGCCGACTACATCCCTGAACTGGGCAAGGCTGATCCAAGCCTTTTCGGCATTGCGATCGCCACCGTCGACGGTCAGATCTACGCGGTCGGCGATGCCGACCACCCCTTCACCATTCAATCCATCTCGAAGCCGTTCATGTATGGCTACGCGCTCCAGCAGCACGGGCGCGAAGCGGTGCTCAAGCATGTCGGCGTGGAGCCGACCGGCGAAGCCTTCAACTCCATCGTCCTCGACGAAGCCGCGAACCGCCCGTTCAACCCGATGGTGAACGCAGGCGCGATCGCAATCGCCGAGATGATGCAAGGCGAGACCCAGGCGGACCGGCTCGCGAACATGCTGGCGCTGTTCTCAAGCTTGGCGGGGCGGCGGCTCGAGCTGGACGAAGCCGTCTACGCATCAGAGCTCGCGACAGGGCACCGCAACCGCGCCATCGCCTACATGATGCTGAACACGGGCATGATCACGCGCGATCCCAACGACGTGCTGGACCTCTATTTCCGGCAATGCTCCGTGAACGTCACCGCGCGCGACCTCGCCATCATGGCGGCGACACTTGCCAATGACGGCGTCAACCCGCTCACGGGCGAAACGGTCTTCGACACGCGCTATGTGCGGGACGTTCTGACCGTGATGAACAGCTGCGGCATGTACGACTATACGGGCCAGTGGTCTTACGAGGTCGGGCTTTCGGCCAAGAGCGGCGTCTCCGGCGGCATCATTGCGGTTATTCCCGGCCAGGTCGGCATCTGCTCCTTCTCGCCGCCGATCGACAAGCAGGGCAACAGCGTGCGCGGCATCCGCGTCTGCCACGAAATCTCCAACGAGTTTCAGCTGCATGCCTTCAACAACCGGACCAATGTCCGCAGCGTCATCAGGCGCGAATATCGTGGCGACGTCGTCAGCTCGAACCGCATCCGCACGCCGGAGGAGCGGGCCGCGCTTGCGCGCGACGGCCACCAGGTCGCGGTCATCGAGGTTCAGGGCGCGCTCTTCTTCGGCTCCACGGAGCAGGTGCTGCGGCGCCTTAAGAATCTTTCCGATGATGCCCGCTACGTCGTGCTCGACTTCAAGCGCGTGCATCTCGCCGACACGTCGGCCTGCAACCTCATCGCGCGCGCGACTCGCTCCATGGCAGGCTGCGATACCGAGCTCGTGTTCGGGTGCATCGCCGACGATGGACCGCTCGCCGTGCTCGCCCGCAAGCTCGCCGAGCACGAGGATGGCGGCGACCGGCTGGTGCGCCTGTTCCGCGATGCCGACGCGGCCATGGAATGGTGCGAGGACCAACTTCTGCGGCGGCCGCCGTTCAGCGACTCGCCCACCAAATTCGCGCTGACCGAGCTCGATCTCTTCAAGGGACTGTCGCCGT
>DASQLK010000219.1:0-3713 GCA_035630055.1 Methyloceanibacter sp.
TCCCCCAAAAGGGCCGCGCTTGATGGCATCGGCCACGCCGTCCTTGATCGCTTTTTCCGCCATACGGGTTGCCGCCGGCACCACGGACTTGACGAGTTGCTTACCGAGTGTCGTCCAAAACCCGTCGCTGCGTGATGCGGCGGGCTTTTTTTTCTGTGCCACTTTTTCTTCAGTGCGCGCAGCTTCGGATTCTGTCCGCTCGGCCGTCCGGCTCGCCAAGATCTCATAGGCAGACTCGCGATCCACCGCCTCGTCGTATTCTCCCCGCGCGGGGCTTGCCTTGATGACGGCTCTGCGCTCCGCCTCGGTGATTGGACCCACGCGTGCATTCGGCGGCTTGACCAAAGTATGCTCGACCATGGTCGGCTGCCCCTTTTGGTCGAGCGTGGAGACGAGCGCCTCGCCGATGCCGAGCTGCATGATCGCCTGCTCGGTATCGATCTCGGGATTCTTGCGAAAGGTCTGCGCCGCCGCTCGCACCGCCTTCTGTTCTGCCGGCGTAAATGCCCGCAAGGCATGCTGGACCCGGTTGCCAAGCTGACGTGAGACGGTGTCGGGAATATCGAGCGGATTCTGCGTCACGAAATAAACGCCGACGCCCTTGGAGCGGATCAGGCGCACCACTTGCTCGACCTTCTCCAGCAGCGCCTTCGGCGCATCGCGGAACAGGAGATGTGCCTCGTCGAAGAAGAAGACGAGCTTCGGCTTGTCGGGATCGCCAACCTCGGGCAGTTCCTCGAAAAGTTCGGAGAGCAGAAACAACAAAAAGGTCGCGTAGAGCCTCGGCGAGTCCATCAACTTATCCGCCGCAAGGATGCTGATATATCCCCGCCCGTCTCGCGCGGTCCGCATCAGGTCGCCGATCTGCAGCGCCGGCTCGCCGAAGAAGTGGTTGGCGCCCTGCTGCTCCAGCACGAGCAAGGATCGCTGAATGGTTCCCACCGAAGCCTTGGCGATGTTGCCGTATTTGGTGGTGAGCGTGTCGGCGCGCGCTGCGAGATCTTCCAGCAGGGCTTGGAGATCCTTGAGGTCGAGAAGCGGCAGCTTCTCGTCGTCGGCGATCCTGAAGGCGACGTTGAGCACGCCTTCTTGCGTATCGTTGAGGTTCATGAGGCGGGAGATCAGCAGCGGCCCCAATTCGGAGACCGTAGCCCGGATCGGATGACCCTGCTCCCCGAACAAATCCCAGAACATGACGGGATAGGCGTTGAACTCGACGTCATAGCCGATGAGCTTGGCACGCTCCTCGATCCAGCCCTTTTCCTCGCCTTCCTCCGCAATCCCGGCGAGGTCGCCCTTCACGTCGGCGCAGAAGACCGGCACACCCTGATCGGAAAAACTCTCTGCCAGACCCTGGAGCGTCACGGTCTTGCCCGTCCCGGTCGCGCCGGTGATCAGCCCGTGGCGATTGGCGAGCCGCAGATAGATGAATTCCGGCTTGTCGCTCTTGCCGATAAAGACCGATTCCTGCGGAGCCTCAGCCGGTGTCGCGTCCTCCGTCTTGGTTGCCTTCTTCGACGCGACTTTGCGCTTCGCCATGCTGCTTCTCCCGCACCCCGATTCCTCGGGACTCTAGTCCTTGCGGCGACGGCGGCAAAGATGTCTCGCTCGGTGGCTCGGCGTCTATCGGCGGCTTGGTCGCCGTTATCCCTCGTGCTAGGAGGTGGGAAAAGCTAAGGTTTTGAAGGCATGGCCGAACTCCCCCTCGCGCGCGACTTTCCGGCCGCGCACCAGTCCGATTGGGAAGCGCTGGTCGAGCAGGCGCTGAAGGGGGCGCCGCTCAGCACGCTCCAGTCCCGCACTTATGATGGCATCGTCTTGGAGCCCCTTTACGCACGGGCGCCGGACGCAAGGCCCCTCGCGGCACGCGTTGGCGGTGCGCCGTGGCGCGTGGTGCAGCGGGTCGATCTTCCCGATCCGGTCGCCGCCAATCAACAGATCCTAGACGATCTTAACAATGGCGCCTCCGGCTTGAGCCTCGTTTTCGAAGGAGCGGTTGGGGACTACGGCTACGCACTGCCGCCGACCCCGGATGCGATTGCGCAAGCGCTCGAGGGTGTCCATCTCGACGCCGGGATATCCATCGACCTCGATCTCGGTCCTGCCTGCAAGGACACCGCGCTGATGCTCGCCAATCTGGTGCGCACGCGCGGCACGTCTCCCGCCGACGCCGAAATCCGTTTTGGCTTCGCGCCGCTCAGTGTCCTTGCTGCCAATGGGTGGAACGCAGCACCCTGGGCCACGCTCGGGCCCATCTTCGCCGCCCTCGTCACGGAGCTTAAGGCGCAGGGATTTGCGGGACCGTTCGCCGTGGGCGATGGCAGGCCGGTTCACGCCGCTGGCGGATCGGAGGCGCAGGAGCTTGCCTTCGCGCTTTCCGCCGCAGTTGCCTATCTGCGCGCGCTTGAGTCCGGCGGCATGAGCCTTGAGGACGCGCGCGATGCCATCTTCTTCCGCCTCGCCGCCGATCAGGATCAGCTTCTCACTATCGCCAAGTTGCGCGCTTTGCGGAAGCTTTGGACCCGCGTTCAGGATGCTTGCGGCCTCGATGCTCGGCCCTCTTATGTCGCGGTCGAAACGGCGTGGCGCATGCTGACGAAGCGCGACCCGCACGGCAATATCGTTCGCGGCACGATCGCCGCACTCGCCGCCGCTGTCGGCGGCGCTGACGCGATCGCGGTCCTGCCATTCTCGACCGCGCTGGGGGTTCCTGAATCCTTCGCGCGCCGCATCGCGCGCAATACCCAGAGCATCCTCATTGAGGAATCGAACCTTCATCGCGTCACGGATCCGTCCGCCGGGGCCGGCGCTATCGAAACGCTCACGGCGCAGCTTTGCGACAGCGCTTGGCGCTTCTTTCAAGAGATCGAGGCGGCAGGAGGAGCAGCCGCAGCCCTGGAGCAAGGCCTCATTCAGCGCGAGGTCGCCAAGACACGTGACGAGCGCACACAGAAGATCGCGACGCGTCGCGATCCGATCATCGGCACAAGCGATTTTCCCTATCTCGATGAGCCGGCCGCTCCCCTCTTCGCGGCCGCGACTGCGCACGCGGATGACACCGCCAAACGTATGGTCGAGCCGCTTCGCCGCATCCGCGTTGCCGAACCATTTGAAGCGCTCCGCGACAAGAGCGATGCAGCCTTGGCGCAAGCCGGTAAAAGGCCGACCGTGTTTCTCGCCTGCCTCGGCAGGCCTGTCGATTTCAGCGCTCGCGCTGGCTTCGCCAAGAATGTTTTCGAGGCGGGGGGCATTAAGGCGCAGGTGCCGGATGGTGTGCAGACAAAAGATGCGATGGTCGCTGCCTTCAAGTCTTCCGGCGCGAAGCTCGCCTGTCTCTGTTCTTCGGACAAGGTCTATGCGAGCGAGGGCGTCGACGCGGCGAAGGCCCTGAAGGCGGCAGGAGCAGGCAAGATCTATTTCGCCGGCAAGCCGAGCGAATTGGAGTCCGCTCTGCGTCAGGCGGGCGTTGACGATTTCGTCTACCAAGGCCGAGATATTATTTCGCTCCTGCATTCGGCGATGGGGAGCGGTCGCCAATGACCCGCGTGCCGAACTTCACTGCAGTCGGATTCAGCGACGCTGCGGCAGGCGCCCCATCGGACGCGGCCGCTACCTGGGACACGCCGGAAGGCATCTCCGTCCGGCCCGCGCACGACGCCAAGGACCTTCAGGGCCTCGACTTTCTCGACGGCGTGCCCGGTGTCGCACCTTAT
>DASQLK010000220.1:0-4469 GCA_035630055.1 Methyloceanibacter sp.
TCCGGCGAGCGCAAATGGCTGCGCATGTCCGGCCTCGTTCTCCTGCTGCCGCACGGCTACGAGGGCCAGGGCCCGGAGCATTCCTCCGCGCGGCTGGAGCGCTATCTCCAGCTTTGCGCCGAGGACAACTGGCAGATAGCCAACTGCACCACGCCCGCCAACTACTTCCACGTCCTGCGCCGGCAGCTCCATCGCCGCTTCCGCAAGCCGCTCGTCATCATGACGCCGAAATCGCTGCTGCGTCACAAGCGTGCGGTATCGACACTCGATGAGTTCGGCCCCGGCTCGAGCTTCCACCGCATTCTGTGGGATGACGCCCAGCTCAACCCCGCCGACACGGTCGCCCTCGTCGCGGATGACAAGATCCGCCGTGTCGTCCTCTGCTCCGGCAAGGTCTATTATGATCTCTACGAGGAGCGCGCCAAGCGCGGCGTCGACGACGTCTATCTCCTGCGCATGGAGCAGCTTTATCCCTTCCCCGCGCGCGCCCTCATCCACGAGTTGTCGCGGTTCAAGGCGGCGGACGTGGTATGGTGCCAGGAGGAGCCGAAGAACATGGGCGCATGGAGCTTTGTCGAACCGAATCTCGCCTGGGTTCTCGACCATATCGGCGCCGAGCAACGCCGCCCGCGCTATGTCGGGCGCCCGTCCTCGGCGGCGACCGCCACCGGATTGATGAGCAAGCATATGCGTGAGCTGCAGGCCTTCCTCAACGAGGCTCTAACCTAGCGCGGAGACGAGCGCAGATATGGCGACAGACATTCGCGTGCCGGCGCTCGGCGAGTCCGTGACGGAGGCCACCGTCGGCCAATGGTTCAAGCAGGCCGGCGACGCCGTCACCGCCGACGAGCCGCTGGTCGAGCTCGAGACCGACAAGGTGACCGTGGAGGTGCCCGCGCCCGCTTCCGGCGTTCTGTCGGATATCAAGGTCAAGACCGGGGAGACGGTCGCGGTCGGTACGCTGCTCGGCGCGATCGTCGCCGGCGACGGCAGGAAACCGTCAAAGCCGGACACTGCAAAAGCCGCCCCGGCCGAGAAAGGCCCGGTGAAAAAGACGGCCGAAACGCCGCCTGCGCCCAAGCCCGTGCTGGAGAAGGGCGCCATTGCTTCGCCCGAGCAGCCCGTGCAGCCGCGGAAAGAGCCGCCGCCGCTCGAGCGCGAGCCAAGCCCACGCGAGGAGTTCGGCGCCGAGGACATGCCCCCATCGCCGTCGGCGCGCAAGCGTCTCGCCGAGCAAGGCCTGTCCACCGAGGACGTGAAAGGCTCTGGCCGCCGCGGCCAGATCCTCAAGCATGACGTGCCGGTCGACGGCGCCGCCGCGAAGCTGCTCGACCTTCCCCGCCGCCCGCAGCCCGCCCCCGCGCCCCGCGCGCCCGCGGCGCCCGGCGATGAGGCGCGCGAGGAGCGCG
Organism: Methyloceanibacter sp.; assembly: GCA_035630055.1. Classification (GTDB taxonomy): domain Bacteria; phylum Pseudomonadota; class Alphaproteobacteria; order Rhizobiales; family Methyloligellaceae; genus Methyloceanibacter. The sequence continues at coordinate 1,410 of DASQLK010000220.1, forward strand.
TGCGCATGACGCGCCTGCGCCAGACCATCGCCCGGCGGCTGAAAGAAGCGCAGGACACCGCAGCCATGCTCACCACGTTCAACGACGTGGACATGAGCGCAGTCCTCGATTTGCGCCGCGAATATCGTGACGCCTTCGCCGAGCGCCATGGCGTCAAGCTCGGCCTGATGGGCTTCTTCGTGAAGGCGGCCGCGCAGGCACTAAAGGACATTCCGGCGGTCAATGCCGAGATCGACGGCGAGGATGTCGTCTACAAGAACTATTACCATATCGGCGTTGCGGTCGGCACCGAGCGCGGCCTTGTCGTTCCCGTATTGCGCGACGCGGATCAGATGAGCCTTGCCGAGATCGAATCTGCGATCGCCGATTTCGGCGCGCGCGCGCGCGACGGCAAACTTAAGCTCGACGAGATGCAGGGCGGCACGTTCACCATCTCCAATGGCGGCATTTACGGCTCGATGCTATCGACGCCGATCCTGAACGCGCCGCAGGCCGGCATTCTCGGCATGCACCGCATCGAGGAGCGCGCCGTCGTGCGCGACGGCAGGATCGTTGCGCGGCCGATGATGTATCTCGCGCTCTCCTACGATCACCGCCTCGTCGACGGCAAGGATGCGGTCACCTTCCTCGTCAACATCAAGGACTCCATCGAGAATCCCGCCCGCCTGATCCTCGACCTTTGAACGCAAGCACTTCTTTGCCGTGACAGTCCGCGCACCCTTCGGTATCTGATCCCATGTCCAGTTACGATCTGATCGTCATCGGCACCGGTCCCGGCGGCTATGTTTGCGCCATCCGCGCGGCACAACTTGGCATGAAGGTCGCGGTGATCGAGAAACGCGCCACCCATGGCGGCACCTGCCTGAATGTGGGCTGCATCCCGTCCAAGGCGCTGCTGCACGCGAGCGAACGCTACGCCGAAGCCGCGCATGACTTCGCCGCGATGGGCATCAAGGTGAAGCCTGCCCTCGACCTGAAGGCGATGCTTGCCTTCAAGGACGAAGGCGTGAAGGGCAATGTCGACGGCGTCGCCTTCCTCCTCAAGAAGAACAAGGTCGACCATTTTCACGGCAGCGGCCGCATCCTGGGTCCGGGCGAGGTCGAGGTCACGTTCATCAACGGCGAGAAGCAGACGGTCGATGCCAAGGCCATCGTCATCGCCACCGGCTCTGAGGTCGCGCATGTGCCCGGCATCGAGGTCGACGAGAAGCACATCGTTTCATCCACCGGCGCGCTGAAGCTTCCCGAAGTCCCGAAGCGCCTCATCGTCATCGGCGGCGGTTATATCGGCTTGGAGCTCGGCTCTGTCTGGTCACGCCTCGGCGCCAAGGTGACGGTGATCGAGATGCTGCACCGGATCACGCCCGGCCTCGATGCGGAGCTCGCCAAGCATTTGCAGCGCAGCCTCGAGAAACAAGGTCTCTCGTTCAACCTCGACGCCAAGGTCACGAAGGTCGAGAAGACCGCAAGGGGCGTGCGCGTTGCGATCGAGCCCGTCGACGGCGGCAAGACGGAGACCCTCGACTGCGACGTCGTGCTCGTGTCTGTCGGGCGCGTGCCGAATACCGAGGGGTTGGGTCTCGACGAAATCGGCGTGCAGATCCACAGCCGCGGCCGCGTCGTCGTCGATCACGACTATCAAACCACCGTCCCCGGCATCTATGCCATCGGCGATGTGATCGCCGGCCCCATGCTTGCCCACAAGGCCGAGGACGAAGGCATGGCCGTGGCGGAGATCATCGCAGGCCAAGCCGGTCACGTGAATTACGATGCCATTCCGAGCGTCGTCTACACCGCGCCGGAAGTGGCGAGCGTCGGTAAGACCGAGGAAGAGCTGAAAGACGCCGGCATCGAGTACAAGATCGGCAAGTTTCCCTTCACCGCCAACGGCCGCGCCAAGGTGAACCGCACCACCGAGGGCTTCGTCAAGATACTTGCGGATGCCGAGACCGACCGCGTGCTCGGCGTGCACATCATTGGCGCCGATGCCGGCACCATGATTGCCGAGGCCGTGGTTCTGATGGAGTTCGGCGGCTCCGCCGAGGATCTTGCCCGCACCTGCCACGCGCATCCCACGCTGAACGAAGCGGTCAAGGAAGCCGCGCTCGCCGTCGACAAGCGCGCCATCCATATGTGACGCGCTATCGCTTCTTCGCGACGCGGCGCTTGGGCTTTATTGCAGCCGCCGGCCGTTGCGGCGCCGTGGCCGTTGCGACGCGAACAACCTCTTCCTCCGTATCCGCGAGCACGGAGCCGACTAGCGCGGCGAAACCTGCAAGCTCCACCAGGGCGATGACGGCATGGCCCCACTCCCAGCGGTCGCGCCAGTCGGTCCAGTCCGGCGGCACCTCGCCATTGACCCAGGACGCGAGTTGCACGTTGGCCGGATAGACGAGGCCCCACCACAACAGCATGGCGAGCGCGAACAGAAGCGCCGCGGTCAGCGCAAGCTGGAACCCGGGGCGCCTGTGCTCGTGCACGAAATAGGCAAGGAGGCCGAGCGCTATAACGGCACCGACGAAGATGATCGCCCCGACCGAGCCGAACATGGCGTAGAGCCCGCCCTGCACCGTCGAGCCGACCCAGAGATATTGGTCCCAGGCCATGCGCGCCGGGAGCTGCATCAGATGGCAGAACCCGAGGCCGAGCGTGAGGGCGGCGAGCATGATGGCGATGAAACGGATGGTCTTCAGCATGGGCTTCTCCAGCGATGGTCAGGAACGCGGATGGGCACTCGTGTAGATCTTGAGGAGATGCGCGCGGTCCACCTCCGTGTAGCCCTGCGTCGTCGAAAGGCTGGCATGGCCAAGCAGCTCCTGGATGGCGCGCAGGTCTGCGCCCGCGCCGAGCAGATGCGTGGCGAAGGAATGCCGCAGCGCATGCGGCGTGGCCGTGTCGGGTAGCCCCAGCGTGCCGCGCATGCGTGCGATCGCGAGCTGGATGAGTCGCGGTGAAAGCTGCCGTCCCTGCGCGCCGACGAAGAGCGGACCATCCCCCGGGAGCGGCACCGGGCAGAGATCGAGATAGGCCTCGACCGCCTCCCGCGTGATGGGTAGCACG
>DASQLK010000221.1:0-2459 GCA_035630055.1 Methyloceanibacter sp.
CGAAGATGCCGGGAGACCGCTGGCAGAAATTCGCGAACCTGCGCGCCTATTACGGCTTCATGTGGGGACATCCCGGCAAGAAGCTCCTCTTCATGGGCTGCGAGTTCGGTCAGGAGCACGAATGGAATCACGATCGCGCGCTCGACTGGCACCATCTCGACGATCAGCATCACCGCGGCGTGCAGAACGTCATTCGCGATTTGAACGCGGTCTATCGCTCTACGCCTGCGCTCTACCGCAAGGACTTCGAGCCGGCGGGATTCGATTGGGTCGAATCCCACGACGGCGACAACAGCGTGCTCGCTTTCATTCGCCGCTGCGACGACGCGCCGCCGGTGCTCGTCGTCTGCAACTTCACGCCCATCGTTCGCTACGGCTACCGCGTCTGGGTGCCGGAGCTCGGCCGCTGGCGGGAGCGCATTAACACCGACTCCGAATCCTATGGCGGCAGCGGGGTCGGCAACCAGGGAGGCGTCAACGCAGAAGAGATCGCCCACTACGGACACCCCTACTCGGTCAGCCTCACGCTTCCTCCCCTGGCGACGCTCATCTTCGAGTACGAGGGGCCGTAAACGCATGAGTCCGCGTATTGGATCCGGCTCGCCCTCGCCGCTGGGGGCGACCCCTGACGAGCACGGCGTCAACTTCGCGCTGTTCTCGGCGAATGCGACGCGCGTCGACCTCTGCCTGTTCGACAGCCCGGAAGGCCGCGAGACGGCGCGCCTGACCCTGCCGGAATACACCGATGAGGTCTGGCACGGCCATGTGCCGGGCATTGGCGTGGGCCAGCTTTACGGCTTCCGCGTCTATGGGCCGTATGACCCCCGCACCGGCCACCGCTTCAATCCGCACAAGCTCCTGCTCGATCCTTACGCGCGTGGACATGCCGGCGCACTCACCTGGAATGATTCGCTTTTCCCCTATCGCATGGGGTCGAAGCGCGTCGGCGATCTCGCCATTCATGAGCGCGATAGCGGCCCCTTCATGCCGAAATGCGTCGTGGTCGGAAAGAGCCCGCCGCCTTCGCATCCGCGCCCGCATCGGCCCTTTGCCGAGACTGTCATCTATGAGGCCCATGTGAAGGGCCTGACCGCCCTGCATCCGGACGTGCCCGAGGCCTTGCGCGGCACATTTGCGGGCGTGGCCCATCCCGCAATCATCGCGCACCTCCTCAACATGGGTGTCACCGCGATCGAGCTTCTGCCGGTGCAGTCCTTCATCGACGACCGTCACCTCGTCGAGCAGGGCCTGCGAAACTATTGGGGCTACAACAGCGTTGGGTACTTCGCGCCCGCCGAACGCTACCTGTCGGCCAACGCGGGCGTGGATGAGTTCAAATCGATGGTCGACGCGCTGCACGCGGCGGGCATCGAGGTCATTCTCGACGTTGTGTACAACCACACGGCGGAGGGCAACGAGTACGGCCCCTCGCTCTCCTTCCGGGGCATCGACAATGCCTCTTATTACAAGCTGGCTGAGAATGCGCGCTACTATGTGGACACCACCGGCTGCGGCAACACGCTCAACATGGCGCATCCGCGCGTGCTCCAGCTCGTGATGGATTCGCTGCGCTATTGGGTGGAGGAATGCGGCGTCGACGGCTTCCGCTTCGACCTCGCCACTACGCTTGCCCGCGACGGCGACAATTTCGATCCGAGTTCGTCCTTCCTCGACACGGTTGCGCAGGATCCAGTCCTAAGGACGGTGAAGCTCATCGCCGAACCTTGGGACATCGGCGACAACGGCTATCAGGTCGGCACCTTCCCGCCCGGCTGGGCGGAATGGAACGACCGCTGGCGCGACGACCTGCGCGCCTATTGGAAGGGCGACATGGCGACGCTGCCCGCGCTCGGCCGCCGCATGCTCGGCTCCGCCGACATCTATGACCGGCGCGGCCGCAGGCCGTGGTCGAGCGTCAATTACATCACCGCCCATGACGGCTTCACCCTGCTCGACCTTGTCTCCTACAACGACAAGCACAACGAGGCGAACTTCGAAAATAATCAGGACGGCCACGACGACAACCGCAGCTGGAATAGCGGCGTCGAAGGCCCGACCGATGATGCCGCCGTGATCGAGATCCGCGACCGCCTGCGCCGCGCCCATCTCGCGAGCCTGCTCTTCAGCCAAGGCACGCCCATGCTCACCATGGGCGACGAGCTCGGCCGCACGCAGAACGGCAACAACAACGCCTTCTGCCAGGACAACGAGATCTCCTGGATGCGCTGGAGCGGCATCGATCCGCGCGACCAGGCCCTCTACGACTTCGTCTGCGGGCTCGCGCGCCTGCGCCAGGACTATCCCTTGCTGCGCTCGTCCCGTTACATCCACGGCGAGCCGGTGGCGCCGGGCGTCGCCGATGTCGGCTGGTTCAAGCCCGACGGCAAGCCGAAGCGCTCCGAGCATTGGGAGGATCCCATCGCCAAGAGCCTCGGCCTCGCGCTCGCCGACGAGGACTC
>DASQLK010000222.1:0-3284 GCA_035630055.1 Methyloceanibacter sp.
GTGGCCGGGAAGTAGGACTGGTGACGGCCGACCGTCTCTCCATACAAGTGCCCGCCACCGTGGATGCCCGGCACTAGGCCGGGCATGACGACGAGGGTGATCGATCGCGCGAAAGAGGTTCGACTGGTCGCCGACCGCCGCTTGATTAGCGGTTGGCAGCTTTCTTTCTGCGATCGACTTCGGCTTGGCTGACCTGGCCATCGTCGACCAAGGATTTGACGCAGGCCTTGGTCAGCTTGTTGCCGTTGCGGTCCATACAGTCGCGGAGCGCGTTGCTCTCAAGACCATATTCGCCGCAATGGGTCTTATAGTCGGCGCTGCAATTCTGCTGCACGGCCTTGCTGTAGTTCGTGTCCGCCGCAGCCGGCGTCACCATGACGAGTGCCGCGCCGACGAGAAGTCCGATCCGGAAAGTCATTGGAGAGTCCCCTTAGATTTGTTGTCGTCTTGGCAACGCGAGGGGACCCGCCCACGTTCCATCTGACATCATTTTCCTTTGCCGTCGCGTGAAGTGGAGGAAGGGGGAGGACTCGAACCTCCGTTTCCGGCTGTGCAGAGTCGGTGCCTCGCCACTCGGCCACCCTTCCAAAGTTTTCCGAGGCTCGGGGCTACTGGACGCGATCGCGGGCGGCGGGCGAGAAGCGGCGCGCCATCAACGTGAGAGATGCATCGGGATCGGGGATGATGGCTTGGTCGCCATCCTGCACGCTGTGCTTGATCACCTTGTCGATGTCGTTCAGGTGCGCGACGAATTTCGAGGTGAGGGACAGATACTGATTGTGCACGAAGCCAATGCGCCGGCGCAGGTCTTCATTGGTGGTGCGAAGGGCTGAGAGCTCCTTCTCCTGTGTTCGGGTACGACTGCGAAGCTCGTTGCGCTCCAATATCAGATGCTGGATCGCCTCGGCCCCGGCGAGCGCCATGCTTTCCACGGTCGCCTCTCCATCCATCGCAGCTCCGTTCATCTCCGTCCCATTCTTCAGTTCCAGCATCGGACTAGCCCTTTCATTAGGCGCTGATACCAGACGCAGTCTGCGTGGAACTAAGGCGGGGATGGGACGCAGGAACTGAAAAATTGAATCAGGCCTGAGAGAAAATAAACACGATTAAATGTGTGCAAACGGATTGCTTAAAGTTTGTGATGATTTGATTGCGCGGGCTAGCGGACGGCGCCGAACTTGTAGGAGCCTTGCACCAGCAAGTGCGCCTGCTCGGCGGCGTAGCGCATGGGCACAAACTCGCCGGTGCCGCCGAAATCCACCGTTCCTTCCGTGGTCCACATCGACCAATAGCGCCCGCCGACGCCAAGGCTGAGCGCGTGGGTCACGGCAAAGGATAATGTCGCCTCGAGCTGCACACCGACCCCATCTCCGCTCTCGGGCGAGACGAGCGAGCGCAAGACGTGGTCGTCGGTGCCGCTGAATTCGACATGCGGCAGGTAGGCGGCTTCACCGCGGAACATGAGCCGCGGCGCGACGGCCATCTCGGCCGCCGTTCCTAAGCGCAGCGCGCGCCAAGTGTCCTCCTCCTCGATGGCGACGACGCTTCTTGGAATGGGCTGCCCGCAATCGGAGAACGGATTGGCGATCTGCCGGCAACCGAGGCCCGCCATGTCCTGCCGGAATTCGCCGTAACCGATAAAGGGCGCGATCTTGTAGCCGCGCCCGCGCCAAACGTCGTAACCGATATCGGCGATCCAATAGCGGATGTCGTTATCGACGCCGGACAGCGTGTTCGAGTATGGGATGAGTGCGCTGGGAAAGTCGATCGCCCAGTCCTCGTCGTTCATATGCCCGCCACCGCTAGCGCCGCCGATCAGTCCCTTCGTCATGAGACCGAACGATGTGTCGATGCGGGCGAAGGCCTCCGCGCCATTGGTGTCGGCATTGTCGTAGGTGAGCCGCGAGGCGAGCGATGTCACCCCGCGCCGGGGGATGCCGAGGTCCTTGTGGAACTGGCCCCAGCCATGGACATATCGGACGCCAGCTTCGATCTCCGTTCCTCGCGCCGCGTGCGCGGGGGCAACGGGCGCCGCCGCCGCCGGGCCGCCGCCGAGCCGATAGTTCATGCCGAGCTTGAATTGGTGGATGTCCTGGCTGACGTGCGTGCGCGCCGCCGCTGCCGAGGTGAGCGGTCCTTCCGGTGGCGCCGACTGGAATCGGCTTCCGGGCGCGGTGAGGCCCTCGTCATCGAAGCCAAGAAAGCCGTATTCGGCCTTCAGGCTCCAGCGCGATGCGATGGCGCGCTCAACGCCGCCGCCGACCGTCCAGCCGACTTGCGTGGAGCTGCCGCCTGTCGCGCTCAAGCCAAGCCCGCCGTTCGGCTTTGCCTTGAGGTCGCCATGGACGAAGGCGATGCCCGCCTTGCCATAGAAGAGTGTGCGGCGGTCGAACGGCAAGATCCAGCCATAGCGCGCCGTGGCCGTGCCGAGGGCATCGATGCCGGCGCGGCAATTGGCGCTCACATAATCGCCGCTCGTGGCGAAGCAGGTGTTGGTGCCGTCCATGTCGGCCCAGCTGGCGTCAGCCTCCACGCCGAGAACACTCGCGCCGAGCTGCCAGTTATAGCCGAGCTGGCCGCCGGCAAGGGGACCGGGGGTCCGCACCGTGTCACCGAAGATCGAGGGGCCGAAGGGATTGGCGACGTCGGCGAGGCCGAGCGCGCCGCCGGTATGGTAGCCGATATAGAGACCGGTCCAATCGAGCGGCGCAGGCTGCTGCGCCGGCGCTGCGGTGAGCGCCAGCACTTGCAGCAGCGCCGACAACAGGACAGTCCGCGTGCCCACCCCCACACGCAAGCCCTCCAAAGCCGAAGGGCCGACAATGGACTGATTCGAGGCCTCGGAGCGACGCTTCCTGCCGCTACAGAATGAATTTGGAGAGGTCGGCGTTCTTGGCGAGGTCGCCGATATGCTCGCGCACATAGCCTTCGTCGATGACGTATGTCTCGCCGGGCTTGTCGGAGGCCTCGAAGGAGAGCTCATCGAGAATGCGCTCCATCACCGTGGAGAGGCGGCGCGCGCCGATATTCTCGACGGAGGTGTTCACCTCAACGGCAATGTCCGCGTTGGCGCCGATGGCGTCATCGGTGAAGTCGAGGGTCACGCCTTCGGTGTTGAGCAGCGCGATATATTGCTTGATGAGCGACGCCTTGGGCTCGGTGAGGATGCGGACGAAATCGTCGCGGGTGAGGGCGCGGAGCTCGACCCGAATTGGCAGGCGGCCTTGCAGCTCGGGCAAGAGATCCGATGGCTTGGCGATATGGAACGCGCCAGAGGCGATGAA
>DASQLK010000223.1:0-7722 GCA_035630055.1 Methyloceanibacter sp.
ACATCACGAGCGAGCAGTTCCCAAACCGCCTGCGCGTGCCGGTGCTGATGTTCGCGGCGGGGGACGATGCGATCGTCGATCCCCGGGCTATCGAGGACCTCGCCAGCTATCTCAAGATCGGCTCGCAGATCGTGATGCGCGGCTCGCGCCATGAGATCCTGCAGGAGCGCGATGCGATCAGGCAGCAATTCTGGGCGGCGTTCGACGCCTTCATTCCCGGCGCGACCATCAGTCTCGCGAGCTAGCGCGACAGGATCTCAACGGCCGCTGCGTGGAGTTGTGGGTCGCCGGCGGCGAGGATGCGGCCGCCGTCGCGCGCATCGCCGCCGTCCCATGTGCTCACCACGCCGCCCGCGCGCTCGATGATCGGGATCAGCGGCACGATGTCGAAGGACTTCAGGCCCGACTCCACCACGAGGTCGACGAGGCCGAGGGCGAGAAGGCAATAATTATAGCAATCGCCGCCGAAGCGGCGGAGGCGCGCAGCGCGGCTCAGCGCCTCGAAGCGATCGCGCTCGGTGCCGGTCGCGAAGAGGTCGGGACTCGTGCAGGCGAGGAGCGCATCTTTAAGCGCCACGCCCTTGCGGCTTTGGATCCGGTTCGTCGCACCGCCATGGCGCAGGAACGCGGCGCGTTCGTCGCTGAAGAAGCGCTCGCCGGTAAAGGGCTGGTCCATGAGGCCGAGCAGGGGTACGCCATCGCGCGTAACGCCGATCAGAGTGCCCCACAGAGGCTGGCCCATGACGAAGGCGCGGGTGCCGTCGATGGGATCCACGATCCAGCAATAGCGGGCGCCGGCACCATGAGAGCCGAACTCCTCGCCGATTATGCCGTGGTCGGGGTAGGCCTCGCGAAGCGCATCGCGGATGGCCGACTCTGCGTCCCGGTCGGCGGCGGTCACGGGATCGAACGAAACGCCGCCTTTATGGTCAACCGCGGCGCCTGAACGAAAATGCGGCAAAATGACCGCACCAGCGCGATCGGCGAGGGCGTGGGCGGTGGCGAGAAGGGCCTGAAAGTCGGGGTCGGGGGAGGCTGGCACGGGACAGCTTTGAGGCTGTTTTGCCTGGAAAGTCAATGTTTCGTCTGGCCCGGGCCCACCCCTTAGGCCGGCTGGCGAAGGCTGTCAGGCTGGCCGTGACTGATCTGCATCAGTGCAGGGACAAATGCCACTGTCAGAGTTGCCTTACCTTGCGTTTTGTGCGCCGCAATGACATATTGTTGCAACGCGGCATGGCTCTCCGGCCATGCTGCTGCCCTCCTTGGGCGTTTCCTCCCTAGACTTGGGCCGTTCGGATCCTTTCGAACGGCCCCTTTTTTATGCGCCGTGGAGATAGCCTGTTCGCTGATTCAGGTAAAGCCTATTCGGCGGCGGCGCGGGGGACGGAGAGGGTCGCGGTGCCGGCAATTAAGGCGCGCACCATCTGATCCAGGTCAGCCTTGATCCTTCGGAAACCAGCCGTCTTCTCGAAATTCGCCTCGTCCATATAGAGCGCGCGATTGACCTCGACCTGCAAGGCATGCTGGCCCTTATGGGGTCGGCCATAATGTTCTGTGATGTAGCCGCCGGCATAGGGCTTGTTGAGCGCGACCGCATAGCCGAGCTCCTTCAGCCGGCTGGCGGCAAGCCGGGTCAACTCACCGCTGCAGGACGTGCCATAGCGATCGCCGAGAACGAAATCGGGGCGCGCCCCGCCCTGCTCGGCGATCGGGTTGGACGGCATCGAGTGGCAGTCCACGAGGAGGCAGAAGCCGAATGCGGTCCGGGCCTCCTTCAGGAGCGCGACGAGCGCCTCGTGATAGGGGGTATAGAGCCGGTTGATGCGCTCGAGCGCAGCGCTGACGGATAGCGGCTCGCGATAGATCTCGTCGCACTCCGACACGATGCGGGCGATGGTGCCGAGACCGCCGACGACCCGCACCGACTGGGTGTTGGCGTAGTGCGGGAGGCAATCGCGAAAGAGAATCGGGTCAAGCTCGTAAGGCTCGCGGTTGACGTCGAGATAGGCGCGCGGGAAGTGCGCGTGCAGAAACGGCGCGCCCAGATCGGTGACGAAACCGAAGAGTTCGTCGACAAAGGCGTCCTCGGAACGGCGCAATGTGAGCGGGTCCAGCCGGGAGGCGGCAAGAAACGCGCCCGGATAGACCCGGCCGCTATGGGGCGAATTAAACACCAGGGGCACGTCGAGCTGAGCGGGACGCGCGATCGCAAAAGGCGGCGAAAGCTCGCTTTCGATGATTTCAGCCTCGTTTCGGCTCATCCCATCCTGCCGCTCGATGCGCTCGTTCCGCCAGCTGCGGAATCGCCCGTAAACTCTGCCAATGAGAGTTGAAGCTGTCTAGGCGTGTTCTGCCTTGTGCCCGAGGGCAATAGACGCGATGATTTGATTTAGTCGACGGGGAACAGCCTGCCAAGGCGCGACACCCGGTCAATGGGTCGTTTACTAAGTTTGTGTACGCCGTAAGGCGAGAGTTGGGGGATTGAGGGATGGAAGCGAACGATCCGCGGGCGCGCAGCGTCCAACGTATTCTCTTGGCCGAGGATGACGAGGACATGCGGCGCTTCCTGGTGAAGGCCCTGGCCAAGGCCGGATACGACGTCGTGTCGTTCGGCAATGGCGTCGACGCCTATGAGCGCCTCCAAGAGGAGCCCTTCACGCTTCTCCTCACCGACATCGTGATGCCGGAGATGGACGGCATCGAGCTTGCGCGCCGGGCAAGCGAACTCGATCCCGACCTCAAGATCATGTTCATCACGGGCTTCGCCGCGGTCGCGCTCAATCCCGACAACAACGCGCCGAAAGACGCCAAGATCCTCTCCAAGCCGTTCCACTTGCGGGACCTTGTCGATGAGGTGGAGCGCATGCTCGCCGCCTGAAGGCGGACTTCGTTGACGGCTTGCCTTGCCGCCGCCGATGCCGGTATACCGCAGCCTCGAAATCTCGGGCGGTTAGCTCAGCGGTAGAGCACTACGTTGACATCGTAGGGGTCACTGGTTCGATCCCAGTACCGCCCACCATTCATTCCAAGCTCCTCCCGCCTTTTCGACGTGCCCGCGCTGCGCGGGCGCCAGGGAAGGCGCTCTTCCACGTTGTCGGGCTGCAGGGAAATATTATTCGGGCTATCTCGATCTATTTGGTCGCGTATGCGTCGACAGCCGGCGAAGCCCTCTTATACCCTTCCATTCAGCTTCGGCGGATTGGCGCCAGACCGGTGTCCTCCCCACAGGATCTAGGCGACGACCGCCGAAGCCGAATTCTTTTCGAGAGGAGCGGCCCTCATGGCGACGCGATTGATCCTGCCCGGGCTCGGCGGTTCCGGCGAGGGCCATTGGCAACACTGGTGGTTGGGGCAAGATCCAGACGCTCATCTCATAGAGCAAGAGGACTGGGATCGTCCGAACCTGCGCGCCTGGCTCGCGCGCGCAGCAGAGAGTGTGCTGAGCTATCCGGGACCACTTTTGATCGGACATAGTCTCGGCGCCAACCTCGTTGCCCATCTCGGCGCCGTTTACCCGCAACTGAATATTCGCGGCGCCCTGCTCGTCGCGCCGGCCGATGTCGAGACAAATCCCAAGCTGCGCGAAGCGGCTCGAGGCTTTGCACCCACACCGCGGGTCCAGCTGCCGTTTCCAACCATCGTCGTCGGCAGCACCAACGATCCGCTCATGGCCACGCAACGCGCGATGGACTTGGCGAAGGCCTGGGGATCGCGCTTCTATCATCTCGGTGACGCCGGACACATCAATGTCGCCAGCGGCTTTGGCGCGTGGCCGGGAGGACTGCAGCTGGCAGCGCAACTTCTCAGCCCGTTGCGAACGCCGCGCCTCTATCCGGTTGATGCGGTCGGAGGCAGAGCAGGAATCCTGCCACCGGCGCTCAAGGCCAAACGATCCACCGTCGGGACCTCATAAGGAAAGCACCCATGACCGCTCGCTTCATCAAGCGCACATTCGCCGTCGCCTTCGCGCTCGTTGCCGGGGTGACCAGCGCGCATGCACAAACGTCGATCCTGAATGCTTCTTACGACGTCTCGCGCGAACTCTATAAGGACATCAATCCCGCCTTCGTGTCGGCATGGAAGGAGAAGACCGGACAGACGGTCAGTGTCAATCAGTCCCATGGCGGCTCCAGCAAGCAGGCACTCGCCGTGCTCAATGGTCTCGAAGCCGACGTGGTGACAATGAACCAGGCAACCGACATCGATGTCCTGGTCGAGAAGGGAAAGCTTATACAGCCCGATTGGCGCAAGAAGTTTCCGCACGGCGCTTCGCCTTACACCACGACGACGGTCTTTCTCGTGCGCAAGGGGAACGCGAAGAAGATCAAAGACTGGAGCGATTTGATCCGCGATGATGTGGAGGTGATCGTGCCGAACCCGAAGACATCGGGGAATGGCCGCTACACCTATCTCGCGGCCTGGGGCGATGCCAAGCTCAAAGGCGCCGACGACGCGGCGGCCAGAGCCTTCGTGACGAAGCTCTTTAAGAATGTGCCGGTGCTCGACGGTGGCGGTCGCGGCGCGACCACGACCTTCACCCAGCATAATGTCGGCGACGTGCTCGTGACGTTCGAGAACGAAGCTATCCTGATCGGCAATGAGCTCGGCACGGACAAGTTCGATGTCGTGTATCCCTCAACCAGCGTCGAGGCCGCGCCGCCGGTTGCGGTTGTCGATAAGGTCGTGGACAAGAACGGCACGCGCGAGGTGGCGGTGGGGTATCTGGACTACCTCTTCACGCCGCCCGCGCAGGAGATCATCGCCAAGCATAATTTCCGGCCGCGCGACGAGGCCGTGCTGGCAAAAAATGCGTCGAAGTTTCCGGGCATCAAGACCTTCGACGTGGAGGAACTGCTCGGCCCGTGGAAAGAGGTGCAGAAGACGCATTTCGATTCCGGCGGCGTCTTCGATCAGATCTCGGCAGGCAAGAGTTAGGGTTCTTGAGCGCCTCATCCCCGGGAGCGGCTGGCCAACGGCCAATCGCATCCCGGGGATCTTTTTTTGACGCCTCGGAGGCCGTGGCGTGTCCTGCAACGCAGGCATCCTTCATCTAAAGCTCGGAAGCAGCGGCGGGGCGAGAGCGGCAAAACTTTGCGCCGGTTCGACCCGTTCCGCTGCGAATGTCTCACAGATCATCGCGATCTTTGGGCGGCGCTTGCGACGTTCACAGCAAGCGAAACGGTCATGCTTCGGAGCGTGCAGACTTGCGGATATTATCTTACCGACGGCGCGATGTTTGGTTGGCGGTGCCACGACAATCTCTACCAAACGAGTCTAGTATTGATTTCGTTTTGAGGGGAGGGGGTCATGTCGACAAGCTTGGTCATCCGCACGGGTTTTTCGCCGCTGAGGAGCGTCGTTGCCCGCGCTACGCTGATCTCGAGCATATCTTCGTCATTGCCGGTCCGTCGGGGTCGGGCAAGAGCACCTTGATGCGTGAATTCGTCTTGGATCGCCTGCCGCGCGAAATCTCCGATTATCTTCCGGAGGCCGCCAAGACTTGGCACCGCACGAGCGGAAACGAGCTGTCGCGCAAGGGATTGGCGCGCGTTCTCGGCAAACATCGCGGGGCCGCCGGCATCGTCGTCCATTATGACATCATGCGCGCATATAGCAGGGGCTTCGGGCGCTACGAGAACGACCCGGCCTGGAAAGCTCTGCGGGAGTCGTCCGCGGCAATCACCGTGCTCACCGTGCTTCCGCCACGCGAGGTCCTTTTCGATCAATTCATCAAGCGCGCTCGCAGCGGCGAATACGAGGAATGGTGGGATAAGCGAAGCATCCTGCGGCCCCTGAAGCGCAAACTCCGCGGCACCTTCAATCGTCTCACCGGCCGAAGCCCGCGCATCCTCAAGGACGGCCATCTTCGCTTGCTCGCAGTCTATGGCTCCGAGACGGGGCTTAAGCAGTGGAGTACGCGGTGGGAGAAATATCTCGACGGCCTGCGAACGGGAGAACGGCGCGTCCGACTTATCTATGTGGCGCCCGACGCGCTTCAGGAAGGCCACCCCCGCTTTCGCCTTTTGCGGCGCGTTTAACCCGAAGGGCAAGCCATGTCGATCGTGCAGAGCGAGAGCCTGACCGCCTATCCAGAACGTCCCCGGCGCCGCTCGCTAGGGAGCCGCATTCGCAAGGTGCTGCGAGGCGTCCGGTGGAACTTCGCGCTCAGCTTGATACGAAGCGCGTTCTATATCGCTAAGGCGGGGGGCAGGACCTACGAGCCCGTCGAGATCAAGGGGCGGCGCTTCGCCAATGTCCGCGATAGCGACGAACGTTGGCAGGCCGTGTCGAGCGCGCTGCGCGAATACGGCGCACGCAATGTCCTCGATGTCGGCTGCGCGGAAGGCTGGTTCGTTCGCCGCGCGGCGACCGACAATCAGTGCTTCGCCATCGGGATCGAATCGACCGATGTGGGGATCGTGGGCGAGCTCACCAGGCTCCATGACCGGGTGGAGCGATCGGCGATCGTCCGCACGTTCGTCACTCCCGATACGATTCGCTCGTTTCCCAAATTCGATGCCGTGCTCTGCATGTCCGTGGTCCACCATGTCGTGCGCGCCTTTGGCATCGCGAGCGGCGAGCAGTTCCTTCGCGCGCTCGCGACCCGTACCGATAAAGTCTTCATTTTCGAGATCGGTACCGCCGATGAGTCGTCGTGGACCCCTTTTATGCCGGAGCAGCATGATGGGCAGGAGGCGTTCGTGCGCAATCTCCTCAGCCGTTGCGGATTCAAGAATATCCGCGTGATCGGTAAGACAGCCGCCTTCCACAGGGAGGTTGAGCGACTTCTCTTCCTGGCCGAGCCGGCGAGCGGCGATACGGAGATCGCTGCCGATGTCGACACCGCATTGGATCAGGGGAGGGGCGCCTCGTCCTCGCATTCGATCTTGTCGATGACGCAGCCCTCGGCGTCGAAGTCGATGTCACAGTCGCGATCCTTGTAGTGGCCGCGGACGCTGTCGCGCCATTGGCTGCACACCTTCGCGCGGTCGGAGGCGGGAACGTCGACGCGGCCCCAGGGCCCATGCACGTAGACGCCGCCGGGGCCGACATAAACGTTGGCCCAGGGCGTGCGGAGATCGACCTCCGCTCTTGCCGGGACTGCCGCTCCGGCAAATGCGATCCCTAAAGCAAAACTGCCGCTCTCATCGCGCACCCCCTACCTTGCGACCGAAGCTAGGGGCGCTCGCGCCGCGGGGCTTTGAGGGAGATCAACGGTCCAGCCATTAGGCAACGGCCTGTTGCCGGCTTTGCCCTCCCTTTCCCTTGCGCTAGGCTCGGCTCGGCTTTTTGGGGGCGTACAGTGCTGCGATCGCGCCATGTCCTGTTCCTCGCAAAGCTCGGCTTTCTGGGCCTGCTGCTTCTCGCCCTACCGGGCTTCGCGCTCGCGGTTCTCTATACGGAGCCGTTCGCGGGCTGGCGGCACGCGCAAGCCGAGGCGCTCCTGAGCGATGCCATCGGCCTCGAGAGCTCCATCAACGGCCCAGTCGAGATTGGCTTCGGCTGGAACCCACTCATCACGCTCATGGATATCGCCGGCGACCGCGGCGATCTCGCTACCGACGTGAAGGAAGTGTCCGCCGACCGGCTCGCCTTGCGCATCTCCATTCCAACCCTGCTGACGGGGAAGGTGGATCTCAACGCGATCGTGGTGGACGACCTCAAGGTCGATATCGACATTCCCACCGACGCCGATGCGGAGAAAGCCGGCCGCAAGGAAGA
>DASQLK010000224.1:0-2495 GCA_035630055.1 Methyloceanibacter sp.
CCATGACAGCGATCCCTTCAATCGCTGGCAGGCCGCGCAGAGCTACGCGAGCAATCTATTGACCGTCGCCGCCCGCGAGCGCCCGAAAACGCCCAACTCTGGCAAAGAAGCGATCCGGCTCGCGAAGGCTCTGGGGACAACTGCTTTGGATACGCGGCTGCATCCCGCCTACCGCGCCGAATTCTTGAAGCTCCCGAGCGAATCCGACATCGCCCGCGAGCTTGGCCATGACGTCGATACCGATGCGGTTTGGGAAGCGCGGGAGACGCTGCGCGCGACCGTGGGCAGCACGGTCCGGGACAGCATGGTTGAGCTGTTCGAGACGCAAGCGCCACAGGGGCCCTTTTCTCCGGATCCCGAGAGTGCCGGGCGCCGCTCGCTCCGCAACGCGGCACTCGACCTCCTCGTGGCAACCCGGGATCCCGGCCAGATCCAGCGCGCGTTCGACCATTACAAGACCGCCTCCAACATGACCGACGCGATCACGGCCCTGTCGATGCTGTCCCATCTCGACGTTCCGGAACGGGCGGAAGCATTGGAGCACTTTTATGCTCGCTGGCAGGACGAGCCGCTCGTCCTCGACAAATGGTTCGCGGTCCAGGCCCGCGCGGCACGGCCCGACACGGCGGAGACCGTCAAGGCTCTCCTCTCCCACCCAAAGTTTTCGCTGAAGAACCCCAACCGCGTCCGTGCCCTCATCGGCAGCTTTACGCAAGCCAATCCCACGGGCTTCAATCGCGCAGACGGCGCCGGGTTCGACATCCTTGCCGATGCCGCCCTCGCCATCGATGCGTTCAACCCGCATCTTGCGGCGCGCCTGCTCGGCGCCTTCGAAAGCTGGCACATTCTCGAGTCGAAACGCCGCGCCCGCGCGCGAGAAACCCTTGAAAGTCTGGCCGCCCGGAAGCTGTCCACGGACAGCTACGAGATTGTCACAAAGACTCTCGGCGCCGTTTGATCACAGGTCGTCAACCGGTTCTTAACCCATTTTCCACAGTTTTGTTCTGGACAGACCGAACGTTGATCATCTCCAATGGTGCAAAGCGATTCGGAGATGCGGCACTTCTCCGGTTCGGCGGGAGATTTTAGGACGAGGGGGACCGAATGGCGCGGGCAGACTCCGCGCGTGGGGAGGCTTTATCCCACGCAGCGCTGCGCTTCACCGATGTTCCGGAGTATATTCGCCGTCACCTGCCCTCGGCCGAGGCGCTGCGCAGGTCGGTGCCGCTTCTCATTGCCGCCTTCATCGCAATAGCGGCTCTCGCAATCGCGTTTCAAATCAACGACGCCAAGGATGACGATTTTCAGAGCGCGCGCGCGCAGCTCAACCTGCTTGCCGATCTCACCGCGCTGCGCCTGAAGGACAAGGCCCTCACCTCTACCGCGGATTGGCAGAGTGCGCTTGCCGCGAGCCTTCCTAAAGGCGCGACGAAGAACGATCGCATCGCGCTTCTCGCGGACGCTGACGGCCAAATCCAGGCGCGCGCGCCGTTGGACGGCCGGCCGTCACAGAATCTCATCGACATCCTCGGCCCCGAACAGCCTCTGACCGTGCTCGGTGCCGACGCGGGCGTGCTGCGCATGACGCTTGTCGATGGCACGGACTCCATCGTCACCGTGCGCACGGTCCCCGGAACCGACTCTCAGCTCGCCGTGCTGCAGCCGGTCTCTGCGGCACTGGCAGGAGCGGAGCGCGGTGCCGCGATCGAGATCACGATCCTTGTCGCCGGCGGTCTTCTCCTTGCGCTGCTCTCGGGCGCACTTTGGTACCTCGCGCCTGCCGAGGCCCGCGCGGCTGAAGGCAGCTTAAGCCAGGAGATCACCGAGGCGTTGCCGGGCTGCGGTATTTGGCGATGGAACCTCGCCCGTGGGCACGTCAACTGGTCGGCGCCAATGTACCGGCTCCTGGGCCTTGAGCCGCGCGGCGAGTTCATGCCGTTCCGGGTCATCTCGAAGGCCTTGCATCCCGACGACGACCTTTGCGCCACGATCGAGCGGCACCTGCGCGAAGGCGACCCCGCCTTCGACCATAGCTTCCGCCTGCGCCATGCAGACGGCCATTGGGCCTATCTTCGCCTGCGCGGCCAGATCACGCGATCCGGCCCCGACCTCGAACCCCATCTCACCGGCGTGGCCGTCATGGCCGACCA
Source organism: Methyloceanibacter sp. (assembly GCA_035630055.1). Classification (GTDB taxonomy): domain Bacteria; phylum Pseudomonadota; class Alphaproteobacteria; order Rhizobiales; family Methyloligellaceae; genus Methyloceanibacter. Next base: position 2,151 of record DASQLK010000224.1, read on the forward strand.
TGACCTCGTCCCCGGCTCGGCCGACGCCAATGCCCGGCTGCGCGATGCGGTTGAGTCCATTTCCGAGGCATTCGTGCTGTGGGACAAGCATAACCGCCTCGTAATGTGCAACAGCAAGTACCAACAGTTCCATGGCCTGCCAGACGATGTCTTGCGGCCCGGAACGCCCTACGAGGAGTTGCTCGCAGCAGCCTCCGAGCCGATCGTTCGCAAGCGCGTCATTGTTGCCGGCGGGGACGACGATAGCCGCACATACGAGGCGCAAATTGAGGATGGGCGTTGGCTGCATATCAACGAGCGCCGCACCCGGGACGGCGGCTATGTCAGCGTCGGCACGGATATCTC
>DASQLK010000225.1:0-4964 GCA_035630055.1 Methyloceanibacter sp.
CCCTATCGGCCGAGAACTTGCTGCGTGGACCCGGCCGAACGGACTCGCGATCTCGCGGGTCAGCGTCCCTCTTGGCGTCATCGGCATCATTTATGAGAGCCGTCCAAACGTGACAGCAGATGCTGGTGGCCTTTGCCTGAAGTCGGGCAACGCCGTGATCCTGCGCAGTGGTTCCGACAGCTTTCTGACCTCGCTCGTGATCTGCAATGCCCTCGTGGAGGGCCTCAAGGAGGTGGGCCTCCCGGAGGCCTCGATCCAGCTCGTGCCGACGGTGCAGCGGGAAGCGGTGGGCTTCATGCTGGCGGGGCTTGGCGGCGCCATCGACGTCATCGTGCCGCGCGGCGGCAAGAGCCTTGTCGAGCGCGTGCAGGACGAGGCGCGCGTGCCCGTGTTCGCGCATCTGGAAGGCGTGTGCCACGTCTACGTGCATGGCGGCGCCAATCTCGACATGGCTAAGACCATCGTGGTCAACGCGAAGATGCGGCGCACAGGAATTTGCGGCGCCGCGGAAACGCTGCTCGTCGACAGGTCCGCCGTTGCAACGCATTTGGCGCCTTTGGTCGCGGCCTTGCTAAATGCGGGCTGCGAGGTGCGCGGCGATACGGCGGCGCAGGCCGCTGACGCGCGGGTCGAACCTGCCACGGAGGCGGATTGGAGCACCGAATATCTCGCGCCCATCATCTCCGTAAAGGTCGTCGAGAACATTGATGAGGCCGTCGCGCATATCGCGCGCTACGGCTCGCAGCACACGGACGCCATCGTCACTGACGATCAGAGCGCGGCAGACCGCTTTCTCCAGAACGTCGATAGTGCGATTGTCCTGCACAATGCATCGACACAGTTTGCCGATGGCGGCGAGTTCGGCATGGGCGCCGAGATCGGCATCGCGACCGGGCGGTTCCATGCGCGGGGCCCGGTCGGCCTGGAGCAGCTCGCGATCTATAAATATGTCGTGCGCGGCTCCGGTCAGATCCGTCCCTAAGGCGCGTGGCATCCTTGGCAGGCAAGAAGCACTCCGCGAAGTCGGCTTCCAAGGAGAAGGGAAGCAAGAGCAGAAAGCGCGAGGGCGTTGCGGCCAAGAAACCGGCGCGGCCCGCGCATACAAGGCTGCCCTTCGTCGCGCCCGGCATGCGGATCGGCATTCTCGGCGGCTCGTTCAATCCGCCGCATCAGGGTCATCTCGACATCAGCTTGATCGCGCTGAAGCGGCTTGGTCTCGATCAGGTGTGGTGGCTCGTCAGCCGCCCAAATCCGCTCAAGGATCCGAAGGGCGTCCCAAGCCGGAAAAAGCGCGCCGCCGCGGCGAAAGAGATTGCGCGACACCCGCGCATCGCCGTCACAGGGTTCGACGGGTCGCGGCGGTCGGCCTTCACGATCGACATCCTCGCCGAACTGACGCAGCGCTTCCCGGATGTGCATTTCGTCTGGCTGATGGGGGCCGACAATCTCGCGGATTTCCACCGCTGGCGCGCTTGGCAGCAGCTTTTCGAGCTCACGCCGATCGTGGTGTTCGATCGACCCGGCTTCCGCCACAAGGCGATGGCGGGCAAGGCGGCGCAACGCTATGCGCGGTTCCGTAAGGATGAGTCCGACGCGAAAGGCATTCCGGTCATGGAGGCGCCGGCCTGGACCCTCCTCGGACATCCCCTCTCGCATCTGTCCTCCACCGATCTTCGGACGGCGGAGCGGGACCGAAAAAAGGGGGCGAAAGGGCGGGCTTGAACACTAGCTATTGAAAATCGGCCGGTTGGCATACTAGTCTTATGGCTGAAGCGGCAACCGAACCAATGCAGTCGGCGTTGATTGGGAACGCGCTTCACACTGGAGCAATGACAGAAGGACGATCACCGCAAAATGCGCTCACTTAGAGAGGGTGCCCAACAAGGTACGCCTCCCTCCGGATTAGCGTCCTTGCACGCCGATCCGAACCGTCTGCTCAAGATCGTGCTCGACACGCTCGATGCCGCCAAGGCCGAAGATGTCGTGGTTATCGACTTGAAAGGCAAAACCTCGATCAGCGACCAAATGGTAGTCGCCTCCGGGCGTTCCCAGCGGCATGTCGGCGCCGTCGCCGACCAGCTTGCGAAGAAGCTCAAGGAGGAAGGCTTTGGCCGTGCCCGCGTCGAAGGCACGCCCCAATGTGATTGGGTGCTGATCGATTCTGGGGACGTCATCATCCACATCTTCCGACCGGAAGTTCGCGAGTTCTACAATCTGGAGAAGATGTGGTCTGCCGATCGCCCCGTGGAGCGCATGGTGGTCTAGCGCGCCTACGCCAGACGGGCTTCGCCCCAAGGAACATCATGCGGCTCCTGATCGCTGCCGTCGGCAAGCTGAAGCAGGAACCCGAGCGGGAACTCGTCGCCCATTATTTGGGACGCGCCGCAAGCGCCGGCCGCGCTCTAGGCTTTGCGCATTTTGATGCCATAGAGATTCCGGAATCCAAGGCCGCGACCGCTGCTTTGCGCGCGCAGGCCGAAGCGGCGGTGTTGCTGGCGAAGTCCACCTTCGCCCATGACATTGTCGCGCTCGATCCCCGAGGGGACCAACTCGACAGCGAGGCTTTCGCCTCGATGCTGCGCAGGCTCCGCGATGACGGGAAGCCGGGGCTGACCTTCGCGATCGGCGGCGCGGACGGGCTCGGAAACGATCTTCTCGCCAAGGCGCAGCGGAGACTGTCGCTGGGCGCCATGACACTGCCGCACGGCCTCGCCCGCGTCGTGCTTGCGGAGCAGGTTTACCGTGCCATGACAATCCTTGCAGGGCATCCCTATCACCGTGCCGGGGCCGCCCAAGGTTAAGAGTTCGTAAGCAATTTGCCTTGATTCTGCCCCACCGCTCCGGTGTCGTTGCCGTAGGCTAATGGCCAGGGTGTATGGCGCAATCTCGTCGATTGGCTCCCGCGAAACTGCAGATCCGGTCGGCGCTCCTGCTTATCGGGCTTGTGTGTGCTTCGTCCTATGGCGCGGCGGAGGATGACCTCTCCCGCGACGAGGCACAGAAGCGGCTTGAGGAGACCGAGCGCAAGCTTCAGGAAAGCCGAGACCGGGAGCAGGGTCTTGCGCAAGACGTGGCGGCTCTGGCGGCGGAACGGGCGCGCCTCAACAGCGAGCTCATCGAGGCCGGCCAGCGGGTGCAGGCAAGCGAGGCCAAACTGTCGGAAGCCGACGCGAAGCTTTCCGAGCTCACCGAGCAGGTGAATGTTTTCCGCAGCTCGATCAACGAACGCAAGGCAACGATCGTCAAAATGTTGAGTGCAATGCAGAGGATCGGGCGATCGCCACCGCCAGCGCTAGTGACACGGCGTGACGACGCGCTCGCGGTGGTGCGTAGCGCAATGCTCCTCGCCGATGTGTTCCCCGAGCTCAAGTATCAGGCTGACAATCTATCGAAAGAACTCGACGGTCTCGTTACGCTCGAGACCGGCATTCGCGAACAGCGTGACGCGCAAAAGAGCGAGACCGACAAGCTTGCCGCCGAGCGCGCAGGCGTCGATCGGCTGCTTGAGGAGAAGAAGACAAAATTGGCGCAAGGCGAGGCGGCGCTCGTGCAGGTGCGCGCGAATGTCGTGCAGCAAACTTCGGATGTCACCGGGCTCAACGAATTGATCGAGCGGCTCGACGCGCAGATCGCCAGCGCCGAGGTCGCGCAATATGAGGCAGAACTTGCGGCGGAGCGGGCGTTGCTTGAGCGGACGCAGCAGCAGGCGCTCGCCACGCCCGCAAACGAGCGCGTGGTTGAGATCAAGCCCGCTTCCACGAAGGTGGCCTTTGCCAGCCCGGACCGGATGAAGCCTGCGATGCCCTTCGAGACGGCCAAGGGCGCGCTCCCCCTCCCGGCGCAGGGCAAAAGGGTCAAGGCGTTCGGGGACCCGGATGTCGCAGGGGGGAGCCTAAAGGGCCTCTCACTGCAGACGCGCTCGGAAGCCAGGGTTACGGCCCCTTCCGACGGCTGGGTGGTCTATGCCGGGCCATTTCGGTCCTATGGGCAACTCTTGATCATCAATGCGGGCGGGGGCTATCATGTTCTGCTTGCGGGGATGAGCCGGATAGACGTAAGCCCCGGTCAATTTGTCCTCGCCGGTGAACCGATCGCGGAGATGGGCAAACCGGCAATGCCGGATCAAAGCAGCGACGATAGTTCACGCCCCGTCCTCTATGTTGAATTCAGGAAGGACGGCAAGCCGATAGATTCCGGCCCATGGTGGGCCGAGACTTCCGAGAAGGTGCAAGGATAATGCGGAAATCCGAATACACGCTGTGGGCGCTTCTGGCGTTGGCCGTGCTCGCTGCGGGTTCGACCATGGTAAGCCTGGCGAAGACTCCGCCGGCGCAAGCGACCAACTCGGAGATCTACCGGCAGCTCGATCTGTTCGGCGAGGTGCTCGAGCGGGTGCGAGCCGACTATGTCGAGGCGCCCGAAGATTCCAAGCTGATCGAAGCAGCCATCAACGGCATGCTGAACGGCCTCGATCCGCATTCGGCCTACCTCAACCCAAAACATTTCCGTGACATGCAGGTGCAGACCCGCGGCGAGTTCGGCGGCCTCGGCATTGAGGTCACGATGGAAAACGGCGTCGTCAAGGTCGTGGCGCCGATCGAAGACACGCCCGCGGCGCGCGCCGGCCTCCTTAGCGGCGACCTGATCACCCATCTCGACAAGGAGCAGATTTCCGGTCTCACCTTGCAAGAGGCCGTGGAGAAGATGCGCGGTCCGGTGAATTCGCCGATCACACTGACGATTATGCGCAAAGGGACCGATGACCCATTTGACGTGAAGGTCACGCGCGATGTCATCCACATCAACCCCGTGAAGTACAATGCTGAAGGCGAGGACATCGGCTATATCCGCGTCACGACCTTCAATGAGCAGACGACGGCCAATCTGCAGAAGGCGGTCGAGGATCTGAAGAAAGAGCTTGGCCCCAAGATGAAGGGCTACATCGTCGACCTCCGTAACAACCC
>DASQLK010000226.1:0-4557 GCA_035630055.1 Methyloceanibacter sp.
CGGACGCGGCAAGCAGCGCGAGAACAGTGAGCGTGCCGAGCAATGTCGATGCAGTCGCCATGGTGCGCCTCATTTCGCGTAGATCTTCCAGGTCCAGTTCGCACTGTAGGCGCCGCGGTCGTTGTAGCAGGCGCGTTGCACGGGGTAGCAGATCACGCCCTTCTTCGGCGAGAAGCTCTGCGGCGAGGGCGGTCTCGGCGGCGGCGCAGGCACGTAGACGGTTTTCGGGTGCTTCATCTCGCTCGAGATCACCGCGCCGACAGCCGCGCCCGCGATGATGCCGCCGATCACCGCGCCGGTATTGTTCTTCGCCGCCGCTTGCGGCACAGGCATGGCGGCCATCGCCGCGAGCACTGCCGCGAGCGCGGCCAAATGCGTCATCCGAACCATTGCATTCTCCTTGCGCCGAAGCGGCGAAACCTCACGCATCCTTGTCCGTCTTCGCCTTCTCCATGCACGCGACGAAGCGCGCGAAGAGATAGTGGCTGTCCTGCGGCCCCGGCGACGCCTCGGGGTGATATTGCACGGAGAACACGGGCTTGTCTTTCAGCTTGAGCCCGGCATTGGAGCCGTCGAACAGCGAGACATGGGTCTCCTCGACGTTTCCCGGCAGGCTGTCGCGGTCGACCGAGAAGCCGTGGTTCATCGACGTGATCTCGACCTTCTCGGTGATGTAGTCCTTCACCGGATGGTTCGCGCCGTGATGGCCCTGATGCATTTTCTGCGTCTTGCCGCCGAGCGCGAGGCCGAGCATCTGGTGGCCGAGGCAGATGCCGAAGACCGGCAGCCCGGTCTCGATCAGCTTCTTGATCTCGGGCACGGCATAGGCGCCCGTCGCCGCCGGATCGCCCGGTCCGTTCGAAAGGAACACCCCGTCCGGCTTCCGCTCCAGGATCTCTTCGGCGCTCGCGGTCGCCGGCACGATCGTGAGCTTGCAGCCGGCAGTCGCAAGCTCGCGCAAGATGTTGCGCTTCAGCCCATAATCGATGGCGACGACATGGTAGCGCGGGCGCGCCTGGTGCCCATAGCCGCCTTCCCAATGCCACTCGGTCTCGTCCCATTGATAGCTCTGCCCGCAGGTCACGTCCTTGGCGAGGTCGAGCCCGAGCATGCCGGACCACGCGGCGGCCTCGCGCTTCAGCGCGTCGAGATCGAATTTGCCGTCCGGCGCGTGCGCGATCACCGCGTTGGGCATGCCCTTCTCGCGGATCAGGTTCGTCAGCGCACGCGTGTCGATGCCGGTGATGGCGATGATGCCGCGCGCCTTCAGCCACGCGTCGAAGCCCTGGCTCGCGCGATAGTTTGACGGCGCGGTGATGTCCGCGCGCAGCACGCAGCCGCGCACGCCCGACGACGAAGCGAGGTTCGCCGTCTCGATGTCCTCGGTATTGGTGCCGACATTGCCGATATGCGGGAAGGTGAAGGTGATGATCTGACCGGCATAGGAAGGATCGGTGAGGATCTCCTGGTAGCCGGTCATCGCTGTGTTGAAGCAGACTTCGCCGACCGCATGTCCTGTTGCGCCGGCGCCGCGCCCTTCGAGCACTGTGCCGTCCGCGAGCACGAGGAGCGCGGTCGGCACCTCCTCCGTCCATCCGGGGGTGGCGCGCTTTATGGCGCTGGTCTCGACCTGGTCGTCCATGCGTGTTCTCAATCCGGCCGTGTCGGCGCGCCGGGAACTCTCGTCCCCGTTCCATCGTGACAAAACTTGCGGCTAAGCTGCAATCTCTTAGGCCATCGCTTCGCGCCGGTCAATTCGCGCATGAGAATAATCCTGTGATTACATGATGTTACTGCGGCAAAATCACTTGCCCCATGCGGGCGGCTGTCCTAGTTTGGAAACTTCCTCCTGCAAACCGCTGCAAAAACAATGCGTGACACCATCACCGCCGCCTTGAAGGATGCGACCAAGGCGCAGGACAAGCGCCGCGTCTCCACGCTCAGAATGGTCAGCGCCGCCATCAAGGATCGCGACATCGCCGCGCGCGGGACCGGCAAGGGCACGGCGACCGACGCAGAGCTTCTCGAGCTGCTCGCAAAGATGATCAAGCAGCGCGAGGAGTCGCAAAAGATCTACGCCGATGCAGGCCGCGCCGAGCTCGCGACGCAAGAGGCCGAGGAGATCGTCATCATTCGCGAGTTCCTGCCGCAACAGCTGTCGCCGGCCGATGTCGATAAGGCGATTGCGGCGGCGATCGCTGAGACCGCCGCCGCGAGCGTGAAGGACATGGGCAAGGTGATGGCCGTGCTGAAGGACCGCCATGCCGGGCAGATGGATTTCGGCAAGGCGAGCGCTGCGGTCAAAGCCAAGCTGGGCTGAGCGCTACGCACCGCCCTTCGGCGTCCGCTTCCGCAGCATCGCGTAGGCGACGAGCCCGCCGGCCGCTAGCAGAAGAGCGCCGGCAAGCCACGCCCAGAGCGTCCAGTACCAGTAGATGAGCGCGACGCCGGCGACCGGCGCCGCCGCCCCGATCACCACTTCCGACACGTCGATGTCGAGGGCCCACCACAGAATGGCGGCGATCGCGACGAGCATAACCAAGACGACGATGATGACCGTCATTTCAAACCTTCGTCTCCAGCCCTTGGCCGGCTCTCTTCGCCGGCGAGCTCCTGCTGACGGAAATGCCGGTACCAGGCGTAGGCGCTGAGGCCGAGAAGGATCAGCGCGACCGCGACGCCAATCCACGAATCCGCAATCACCACCAGGAAAATCACCCCGGCAATAGCGGTGATGATGCCGATGCCGCGGTCCGGCACGGCGCGGCCGGCTGCTTCTCGCGCATGGATCGAGCGCACGACGATGAACGTCGCGATCGCGATCACGGCGAGCGGCAAATACGTGATGATGTTCGCCACGACGCTCCCCTGAAATCGTGGCGGACAGTGCCAAACCCGGCGCGCCCAGACAATCTCGATCAGAAAATCCAAATGATCGTTCGCATTTCGGCTGCGGCGGCTCCGCACGCGTCAGTATGTCTTCGCACTGCAACATAAACTCGTCACTGCACTGCAATAATGATTCGGCCTTAGATGTCGCGCTGCAACATGGAGGCGGTCTCCGTGTTGGCAGTCGGGTTTTGAAGAGGAGAGGGCCACATGACGTTACGATCTCGCGTTCTGCTGCTGGGCGTTGCAGTGCTCAGCGTGCTTGCCGGTTTCACTGCCGCGCTTCCCCCACGCGCCAACGCCGAGGAGCCAAGAACGAACTACGGGCCGGTCGCGCCGTCCGAGCCGCTTCTTGCTAAGATCGGCACCCAGCAAGTTATTGCATTTTTCCGGCCGGCGGCTGGACGTTGCGCGGTCATGGCCGTGGTATGGGGCGATTCCGATGCCAAGGAGCCTTATGCCTCGACCCGCGTCCGCATCGATCTGAAGCCGGGAGAGATGGTCGGTCTCGATGCCGCCGACCGCAAGTCGATGAACCTGCTCTGCGGCGCCGACGCGGCGAGCATGTCGATGGTTGCTCCGCCCGATCTCATCCGCACCGGTTCGCTCGACCGCAACTGATCGCCGCGGCGTCTGCCGCAAGCGTCACGAATTCATCACAAGGCCCTGCCGTTCGGCGGGGCCTTGTTTCGTCGTGTCCGCTGCCCTTTGTCGCTTGACTGATGCAGCCATTCTTCTTGTCGCGTGGCCGCAAGGACGACAGGATGCCGCCGGGAAGCAGCCACACGAACATGAGGGTTTGTAATGCGATTTCTGAAACTGACGGCGCCGGCTCTGTTGGCCGCGCTTTGCTTTGTTGCCCCCGCCAAGATCTTCCCGGCTATGGCCGCGCCGGCTTACATGTGCTCGGTCGCCGAAGTCTTTGAATGCACGGCCATCGCCGGTTGCCAGCGCGTCTCCGCCGCGCAGGCTAATCTGCCTCCGCTTGTCACCCTGAACGTGAAGCAGAAGCAGTTGTTCTCCGGCCTCTTTGGCGGCGAAGGCCTGTTCGAGCCCGGCGACGTCTATGAAGACCAGAACGTGCTGATCCTGCACGGGCGAAAAGGCCTCCTGACCTGGACCGCCGTCGTCTCCAAGCAGACCGGAGAGATGTCAGGCTCGATCGCCAACCTGGGCAAGACCTACGCCCAGTTCGGAACCTGCACCCAGAACCAGCCGTAACAACGCAATAGCTCAAGACTGCCTGTTCAATGGCCGGGCTTGACCCGGCCATCGCACGCTTTCACCGCCACAGCGGGGACCAATGGCCCTCGCCATTCCCTATTTGTTCCAGAATCCGTGGATAATGGTGACGACCACGATTCGCGCAAGGCCGCGGACCCTTAAGGCCCCACTGTCACCCGATGAAGTTCTCTGATTCGTTCTTGGATGAGATCCGCGCGCGCCTGCCGGTATCGCAGGTCGTCTCGCGCCGCGTGCCCCTTAAACGCGCGGGTCGCGAGTGGAAGGGCCTGTCGCCGTTCAACAAGGAGAAGACCCCGTCCTTCACGGTCAACGATCAGAAAGGCTTCTATCACTGCTTCTCGTCCGGCAAGCATGGCGACATTTTCGGCTTCCTCATGGAGACCGAGGGCCTGACCTTCCCGGAAGCCGTCGAGCGGCTCGCCG
>DASQLK010000227.1:0-9283 GCA_035630055.1 Methyloceanibacter sp.
CGGCATTACCATGACAGGCAGCCTCATCGTGGTGGACGCGCCGTCGCTCGAGGCGGCGCAGCAGATCGCCGACGAGGATCCATTCGCCAAAGTGGGATTGTTCGCCAAGGTCGACATCCGCCCTTGGCTTTGGACCATGAAAAATACGCGCAAAGATTCCTGAACGGGGATCACACTTCCATGGCCTATTGGCTCTTCAAATCCGAACCCGAGGCGTGGTCTTGGGCGCAGCAGAAAAAGGAAGGCGCCAAAGGTGCCGAGTGGGACGGCGTGCGTAACTTCCAGGCGCGCAATCACATGCGCGCGATGAAGCGCGGCGATCTCGGACTGTTCTATCATTCCGGAGAGGAGCGGCAGGCTGTCGGCATTGTCAAAGTGGTCAAGGAAGCGCATCCCGATTCCACCGACCAAGCTTGGGAGTGCGTGGATGTTGCCGCTGTCATGGACCTGCCGACGCCGGTGACACTGACCGAGATCAAGACCGATCCCAAGCTCAAGGACATGGTACTGGTGCGGAACTCGCGCCTCTCGGTGCAGCCCGTGAGCCCAAGCGAATGGAACATTGTTTGCCGCAAGGCGGGGCTCAAGACGCCGCCGCAGGCCTGATTGCCAAGGTGAGACATGCAGGTAGAGCCACTCAACTACATCGCCGTCGCAGCAGCAGCCGTGGCGGGGTTTCTCGCAAGCTGGGCGTGGTATGCGATTTTCGGCAAGGCTTGGGCCGGCGCGTTGGGCAGGAAGCCCGCGGACATGAAGCCGGCGGCGGTGCCTTACATGATCGCGGCGGTGGCGAGCCTGCTCATGGCATGGATGCTCGCAGGCCTCATGAGCCATCTGAACCAGGTCAACGTGCAAGGCGGCGTGATCAGCGGGCTTTTCGTCTGGGTCGGGTTCGTCCTCACCACGGTCGGCGTCAACCAGGCCTTTCAGGGGGTAAAGCCGGCCGTGACCGCGATCGACGTCGGGGGCTGGTTCATTGTGCTCCTCATCATGGGCGCGGTCATCGGCGCCTTCGGGAGCTAACCCTGCCGCCATTTCATCCGTGCTTTCGCCAGCACTTGGTTGTCGCCGCCCCCTCCTTCCCCCCATAATGGACGTCAAAAGAAGGTGACGCCCGTCCGGGCGCGTTGGGAGGTGCGTTTCGATGTCCGAGCACAAGCATTACAAGCTCGAATCCGTGAAGGTCCCGAAGAAGTGGAAGAGCCGCGCTCACGCCGACAAGGACGAGTACGAGAAGCTCTACAAGAAGAGCATCAAGAATCCCGATAAGTTCTGGGCGAAGCAGGCGAAGCGGATCGACTGGATCAAGCCCTTCACGACGGTGAAGAACACGTCGTTCGCCTATCCCGACATCAGCATCAAATGGTTCGAGGACGGCACGCTCAACGTCGCCGCGAACTGCATCGACCGCCACCTCAAGAAGCGCGGCGACAAGGTCGCGATCATCTGGGAGCCCGACGATCCGAACGCAGCCGCGCGGCACATCACCTATCGCGAACTGCACGACGAGGTCTGCAAGCTCGCCAACGTTTTGAAGGCGCATGGCGTCAAACGCGGCGACCGCGTCACGATCTACCTGCCGATGATCCCGGAAGCCGCATACGCCATGCTCGCTTGCGCGCGGATCGGGGCGGTGCACTCCGTCGTGTTCGGCGGGTTCTCGCCGGACTCGCTCGCGGGGCGCATCGCGGACTGCCAGTCGAGGTTCGTCATCACCGCGGACGAGGGCGTGCGCGGCGGACGCAAAGTGCCGCTCAAGGCGAACACCGATGCCGCCATCAACAAGGTCGGCGGCGTGGAGAAGGTCATCGTGGTGGGGCGGACGGGCGCGGAAGTGCCGTGGACGCCGGGCCGCGACGTCTGGCTCCACGAGGAGACCGGGAAGGTTGAAAGTGACTGCGCCGCGGAAGAGATGAACGCGGAGGATCCGCTCTTTATTCTCTATACGTCAGGGTCGACGGGACAGCCGAAGGGCGTCCTACACACGACCGGCGGTTATCTCGTCTACGCATCGCTCACGCATCATTACGTCTTCGACTATCACGAGGACGACATTTACTGGTGCACGGCGGATGTGGGCTGGGTGACGGGTCACTCCTATATCGTCTACGGGCCGCTCGCGAACGGCGCGACGACGCTCATGTTCGAGGGCGTGCCGAACTATCCGGATGCATCGCGCTTCTGGCAGGTGGTGGACAAGCACAAGGTCAATACTTTCTACACCGCCCCGACTGCGATCCGGGCGCTGATGGGCGCTGGCGAAGACTTCGTGAAGCGCACGAGCCGGAAGTCGCTGAGGCTGCTCGGCACGGTCGGCGAGCCGATCAATCCGGAAGCGTGGGAATGGTACTACCATGTGGTCGGCGAGAAGGGCTGCCCCATCGTCGATACGTGGTGGCAGACAGAGACCGGCGGCATTCTCATCACGCCACTGCCCGGCGCGACGAAGCTGAAACCAGGCTCGGCGACGCTGCCGTTCTTCGGGGTGCAGCCTGCGATCGTCGACAGCGAGGGTAAGGTTCTCGAGGGCGAAGCGACCGGCAATTTGGTGCTTCTCGACGCATGGCCCGGCATCATGCGCACGGTCTATGGCGACCATCAGCGCTTCGTCGATACGTATTTCTCCGCCTACAAGGGCAGCTACTTCACCGGCGACGGCTGCCGCCGCGACGCCGACGGCTATTACTGGATCACGGGCCGGGTGGACGACGTCATCAACGTGGCCGGTCACCGCATGGGGACGGCAGAGGTGGAGTCCGCGCTCGTGGCCCATCCCAAGATTTCGGAGGCCGCGGTGGTCGGCTACCCGCACGACATCAAGGGCCAGGGCATCTACTGCTATGTGACGCTCATGAACGGCGAAGCGTCGTCGGACGAGCTACGCTCCGAACTGCGGGACTGGGTGCGCCGGGAGATCGGGCCGATTGCATCGCCGGACATGATTCAGTTTGCGCCGGGCCTGCCGAAGACGCGCTCCGGCAAGATCATGCGCCGTATCCTGCGCAAGATCGCGGAGGATGATTTCGGCAATCTCGGCGACACCTCCACCCTCGCAGACCCAGGCGTGGTCGATGACCTCGTGCAAAACCGTCAGAATCGAAGAGACGCCTAGACCGGCGGCCAACGGGGGGAAGCAGCATGAGCCTTTCCAAACGGCTTCTGATCGGGTTCGGCGCGGTCCTCGGCCTGCTCCTCGTCCTCGTGCTTGTCGTCTCGGTGTGGGAGCCGGCTGGACCGCAAACGAAAGCGCTCGCCATCAATGTCGGCGACCGCACGCTGACGGTGGGCGGGCACTATAAAGCGATGAAGCAGGAGTCGCTGCCGGAAGGCATCAAGATCGTGGTGGACGCACACCAGATCGCGCTCGAGAACGAGCAGCTGACCATCGACGGTCAGACGCGTGTTCTAGGCCCGGGCGAAGACGTCGTCGCCTGGATACGCGAAGACGGCCGTCTCGACATCAAAGTCGAGAAGAGCGCTACGCCTCCCGCCGAGTGATCTACCCGCGCCCGCTCAGGATGCGCGACATCCGCGACAGGAGCGTTGCCCAGGCCTCGCGCGCGTCCTTGGTGAAGGCGCCTTCAAGGGATTGATCGAGGGTCCAGATCATCGCCTCGGCCAGGCTCACATATTGGCTGACGCGCATGCCGTGCTGGCGGCTCTGGACGCCGATAAGCTTCAGGGTCGGCTTCAGCTCATCGGGGCGGTCGAGCGAGATAATCATCAGCTTGATCGCGGCGGTGAATTTGCGGTTGCGGACCTTGGCCGGCGCGGCGAAGACCTCGCGCAGCGAAGCGTCAAGATCGAACAGCTTCAGGAAGTAAAGCGCCGCCACGAGGTCGAGCGCCGGCTCCATCTGGACGAACGTCGCGCGGATGACGTGCTTCTGCCGATCGGTGAGCGGTGCCTCGAGGGCGACGAATTTTCGGGAACGACTGGACTTCGCCGGCCGCCGGACGATCTCCGGCTCGGCCTTACGCGCTGCAACTGACATGGACTGAACTCCCCCGGACATATGCTGGACGAGAGCATGCGCAGGGAGCCGTTGATGGAGTCTTAAGGTAACCGGGTCGGCAACCATATGCACGGGCCCGGGCCTTGTTCCTGGGCGAGAAATCCCCACATATTTGGCGGTTTTTGCAGTCCTTTAGGGCCTTAGATGGAGGTTGAACGTTGAGTTACATGCGCACTGCCATTCTTCTTGCGGCGATGACAGCGCTCTTCATGGGCGTGGGCTTCCTCATCGGCGGCCAAAGCGGAATGGTCATCGCGTTCCTCGTCGCCGCCGCGATGAACCTCTTCGCCTACTGGAATTCGGACAAGATGGTGCTGCGGATGTACGGCGCCCGCGAGGTGGACGCGCGCTCGGCACCGGAGCTTTACGACATGGTGAGCCAGCTTGCCCGGGCGGCGGATCTCCCGATGCCGAAGGTGTACATCATGGAGAATCCGCAGCCGAACGCCTTCGCGACCGGCCGCAATCCTGCGAACGCCGCGGTGGCGGTCACCACCGGGCTGATGCAGACCCTGGACCGCGAGGAGCTCGGCGGGGTGATCGCGCACGAGCTCGCCCACATCAAGCATCGCGACACCCTCCTCATGACGATCACCGCGACGATTGCCGGCGCGATCTCGATGCTTGCCAATTTCGGCATGTTCTTCGGCGGGCGGAACGACAATAACGGCGCGGGAATCTTTGGGACGCTGGCGCTGGTCATCCTGGCGCCGCTGGCGGCCGCGCTCGTGCAGATGGGTATCAGCCGCACGCGCGAGTACGAGGCAGACCGTATCGGCGCGGAGATCAGCCGGCAGCCACTCTTGCTCGCGTCGGCGCTGCAGAAAATTTCACGCGTGGCGGAGCGCGTCCCCAACCTGCCCGCCGAGCAGAACCCAGCCTCGGCGCATCTCTTCATCGTCAATCCGCTGTCGGGCGCGCGGATGGACAATCTGTTCTCGACGCATCCGAATGTGGAGAACCGCGTCGCGCGATTGAACGAACTCGCCCAGCAGATTGGCGGTGGCTCCGAACGCGTCCGCGCCCCGTCAGGGCCTTGGGGCGCCCCTCCAAAGCGCGTCGATTCCAGGCGCGGACCGTGGGGCTAGCCCCGCAAGCCTGCTAAAGACATAAAATGAAGAACTCAGTCCGGCCGCGGGAAACGCGCGAACAGGCCGCGCAACTCGGGCTGCCCGCCCGTCGCGCGGCCGTTGAAGTGCTGGCCGCCGTCATCGCGAAGAAGCAATCCCTCGATGACATTCTGGGGCGCTCCCTCAGCTCGGGAGGGATGCTCGACCTGCCGGTGCGAGATCGCGCCTTCACGCGGGCCATCGTTGGGGCATCGCTGCGCCGACGCGGGCAGATCGATGCCGTGCTCGCCCGGTTTCTTGAGCGTGGCATGCCACCCAAATCCGGTTCTCTCTACGAAATTCTGCTGTCCGGCGCGGCGCAGCTCCTCTTTCTGAAGGCCCCGCCCCACGCGGTGATCGATCTCGCCGTCAGGCTCGCGCAGTACGATCCCAAAGCCGCGCGGTTCGACAAGCTCGTCAATGCGGTGCTGCGCAAGGTGGCGACAGAGGGCGAGGCGATCGCAAACTCCCTCGATGCGGCGCGGATCAACACGCCGGACTGGCTTTGGACCCGATGGGTTGCGCATTGGGGCGAGGAGCGCACCCGCGCGTTCACGACGATGCAACTTGTCGAAGCGCCCCTCGATCTCACCGTGAAGAGCGATCCGCAGCACTGGGCGCAGTTGATGGAAGGGCGCGTCCTGCCATCGGGCAGCGTGCGACTTCAGCCCAAGGGAAGAATCGAGGCTCTGCCTGGATACGACGCGGGCGAATGGTGGGTGCAGGATGTAGCGGCAGCGCTGCCCGCGCGGCTTCTGGGCGATATCGCAGGATTGCGGGTCGCGGATCTCTGCGCCGCGCCGGGCGGCAAGACCGCCCAGCTTGTCCAAGCCGGCGCCTCCGTTGTCGCGGTGGATAGCTCGATACACCGGCTGGAACTGCTGAAGCAGAATTTATCGCGGCTCGGGCTCGAGGCGAGCGTGGTCGCCTCCGACGCGGCACAGTGGCAGCCCGACGAGCGCTTCGATGCGGTTCTTCTGGATGCCCCCTGCTCGTCCACCGGCACGATCCGCCGCCACCCCGACATCCCCTATCTGAAGACCGCAAAGGACATAGAAATTCTAGCCGGCCTCCAGGCGCGGCTTCTCGATCGCGCAGCGTCGCTGCTGCGTCCCGGGGGCAGGCTCGTCTATTCGACCTGCTCGCTTGAGCCGGAGGAAGGCGAGGCACAGATCGCCAGCCTGCTCGTGCGCAACCCCTCCCTCCGGCTTGACCCGGTCGATGCCGCCGCGATCGGCGCCGAGAAGGATTGGATCGCGCCATCGGGGGTTTTGCGGACGTTCCCCTCCCAGCTCCAGCTGGAAACCCCGGAATGGAGCGGCATGGACGGCTTTTTTGCCGCCCGGCTGGTCCCCACCCATTAAGGTAAGCGACGCGATCTTGCTTGATCCCGGATCGGCCCGGATCGACAATGGCCCCCGACAAGATGCTGGTGGGGAGGCAGGCGCTAAGCGGTGCTTGCGGCACCTTGGAGACTCAAATGGCTGAAGCTAACGCCTTTGGGCGCGCCGTCCGCGCTCAAGCGGCTCGTAGCGGGCCCGGTCCGCTGCGGCGCTTCATGCTCGCGCGGATGGCAGGCCTCGCCTATCCCGGGACGAAGGCCGAGCAGCTTCTGCTCGCCCCGCAGGAATTGCGCACCGCCGATCCGAGCTTCGCCACCGAGCTCTATAACGGCCATTTCGGCCTCGCCGGCCGGCTTGCCGAGCTCGGCGCGCGCTCGCCTTTCGCCATTGAGCCCCCCTCCGAAGCCTGGTCGCAGGAGCTTTACGGGTTTGGGTGGCTGCGGCATTTGCGGGCGGCGGGAAGTGAGCTGTCGCGCGAGCAGGCCAAGGCCCTTGTGCGCGACTTCGTCAAGCTGCACCGCTCTATCAACGGCGTCGCCTGGCAGCCCGAGATCGTCGCGCGGCGCGTGATCTCGTGGCTGTCCAACTCCGTGCTGGTGCTCGATACCGGCGACCCGAAGACCTACGACGCTTTCCTGCGCGCGCTCACGGACCAGCTGCGCTATCTCTCTGCGAGCTATCGCGACACGCCGGACGGGGTGCCGCGGCTCGTGACTTTGATGGCGCTACTTTACGCCGGACTTTGCATTGCCGAGCAGCAGGCGGTTGTAGACCGCTATGTCAAACCCTTCTGCAAGGAGTTGGACCGGCAAATCCTGCCTGACGGCGGGCACATCTCCCGCAATCCGACGGCTCTCATCGAGATTCTGCTCGATCTCCTGCCGCTGCGGCAGTGTTTCGTGGCGCGCGACCGGCCGGCGCCGAAGGCGCTCTCCGACGCCATCGATCGCGCGATGCCCATGCTGCGCTTCTTCCGCATGGGCGACGGCACGCTGGCGCGTTTCAATGGTTCCGGGGCAACCCCGACGGATTCGCTCGCAACCGTGCTTGCCTATGACGACGTGGAGGGCTCGCCGCTGCGGGCCGCACCAAATTCAGGCTACCTGCGACTTGAGCGCGGCTCGACAGTCGTCATCTGCGACGTGGAGAAGGCGCCGCCGAGCGCGGTCAGCCGCAGCGCTCATGCGGGCTGCCTGTCGTTTGAGATGAGCTCGAATGGGATCCCGATCGTCGTGAATTGCGGGGCGCCCGGCGCGGACCACGACGACTGGCTGGCCTTCGCGCGCTCGACGCCGGCACATTCCACGGCAACGCTGGAGGACGCGTCATCGGCAGAGTTCAGCGGTGCGCGCGGAACTCTGGCTGGGCCGCCGCATGTGAACTGCAATGCCGGCGAGGAGCAGGGCGCGCTGCTCCTGAACGCCTCACATGACGGCTATGTCTCGCGGTTCGGCGTGACCCATGCGCGGCAGATATTCGTCGGACCGGACGGCGATATCGTCAGCGGCGAGGACCGGCTGGCGGCGCCACGCGCTTTGCGCGGAGATGCGAGCGTCAGCGGGGGTGCCTACGCCGTGCGCTTTCATCTTCACCCAAATGTCACGGCCCAGCCTTCCCCCGACGGCCAAAGCGTGCTGCTGTTCCTGCGGGGAGGCGCCTGGCGTTTCACCGCCAATGCGCCGGAGATCGCGCTCGAGGAGAGCGTCTATCTCGCCGATGAGCGCGGGCCACGGCAATCCACGCAGATCGTGCTCAGCGGCATCATGGGCGAGGACAAGGAACTGCGCCTCGCCTGGAGCATCGAGCGCGTGGCTGAGTCCGGAATTCCCGATGTCAGCCCGGACGACGACGGCGATGCTGCCTGAGGGTCGCGCGGGGGCGTTTTGCCGGGTGTACTGAATCGTGGTAGGCCCGGCTCGCACCCGCCTGCCTTAGCCTAGAGCGCCGCCATGACCTCGCGAAAGATCGCCCGCGCCCTCCTCTCGGTGAGCGACAAGACGGGCCTTGCCGATTTCGCCAACGGCTTGAGCGCGCGCGGCGTGGAGCTGATCTCTACCGGCGGAACGGCGAAGCTGCTGCGCGAAGCCGGACTCGAAATCATTGATGTCGCCGAGATCACGCGCGTGCCGGAAATGATGGACGGGCGCGTGAAGACGTTGCATCCGAAGATCCATGGCGGCCTGCTCGCGGTGCGCGGCAACGAGGCGCATGAGCGCGCGCTGAAGGATCATGCCATCCCTGCGATCGATCTCCTCGTCGTCAATCTCTATCCGTTCGAGATGACGGTAAGGACAGGCGGCGATTTCGCCACCTGCATCGAGAATATCGATATCGGCGGCCCTGCCCTCATCCGCGCCGGCGCGAAGAACCATGACAGCGTCACCGTTGTTGTCGATCCGGCGGACTATGGGGGCGTGCTCGCCGAGATGGACGCGCATGACGGCGCAACGACGCCCACCTTGCGCAAGGCGCTCGCCGCGCGTGCCTATGCGCGGACGGCAGCGTACGATGCGGCGATCGCTGCATGGTTTGCCGACCTGCAGGACGATCACGCGCCACGCACGCGCACGATCGCGGGCGAACTCGCGCAGCCGCTGCGCTATGGGGAGAACCCGCATCAATGGGCCGCCTTCTACCGCACGGGCGAGCGGCGCTTCGGCGTGGCGACCGCGGTGCAAGTTCAAGGCAAGGAGCTTTCCTACAACAACATCAACGACACCGACGCGGCCTATGAGCTGGTCGCCGAATTCGATCCGGCGGAGGCGGCTGCGGTCGCCATCATCAAGCATGCCAATCCCTGCGGCGTGGCGGTCGCA
>DASQLK010000228.1:0-2646 GCA_035630055.1 Methyloceanibacter sp.
AGCGCGGCGTGCACGATCTGACCGCGCAGCGACTGATCCGGCTCAAAGCTGAGCGGCCTGTACGGTTTGAGCCCAAGAATCTCCCTCGCGAAGATCTCATACGGGTTCGCGATCCACCGCTCTATACGGCTGACGCTAAGCTTCACCGGCCGGCTTTCAACCGGCGGACAGGGCGCCGGCGGCTTGACCGGTTCGAACCGCGCGATGTGGTCGCGTGCATTCGCCCATTGCGACCAAGGCTCGGCGGCTTTGAGCCTCTCTTCCAGCTTCGCGGAACTGACGAGAGCGAGCAGGCGCTGCAGCCAGCGTGACGGCACTGTGGGCACGCCGTCCACTTTCCTCGCGCGGCTGAGATAGACCGTGCCCGCCCCCAGAGCTTGCGCGAAGTCGTGCGCGGCGAGACCCACGCGCCGCTCCGGCGGCGGCAGGCCCAGGGTTTCGCGCACAGGCCGGCTTAGCCATGGGTCTGCTTGCTGCGGTCGCGGCCAGACGCCTTCATTCAGGCTGCCGAGGATCACGATGTCTGGCTGTTGCAGGCGGGCTTCGAGCGGACCCCAGATGAAGAGCCGCGGATGCGCCACCCCGCGCGGCCGCACAACCTCGCCCCCGAGCAGGCTGCGATAGAAGGACGGATATTCGCTTGGTACCAGGCGCAGCGATTCACCCTTGGAGATCAGCTCCGCGACGAGGACCGCGAGGGCCTCGCCCGCGTCGCCAGCCCAGAGGTTGGCGGAGGAGCCGCTTCGGTCCAGGGCCAACGCCTCGGCAACCGCGCTATGTGCGCTCGCCATCGCAGCGGCTGCTATCTGGCCTGGCTGGCCGTAAACCGCCGTCAGCGGCCTGAAGGCGGCCTCAAGATCAGCAACGAGCCGCAGAGCGTCTTCCCGTTCGTCCTTGCGAAGACGCGCATACTTGCCCTCGTTGCCGATGGACTCGATGGCCTTGGCGACACCGGACAGGCCTTGCCCCAGATACACCTCGCGGAACGCACCGCGCTCCAGCGCGCGGGCGATCTCGCGGATTGCGGCCGGCGTCCGGCCGAGAAGCGTCAGAGGATGCTTGAGAAGCGCCATCAGGGCCGCCGGGGCGAAGCCGCTTTCGACCGCGCCAAGGACGAGATCGAGAAACGCCCCGGGTGCCGTTCTTGTCAGGGGAACGCCCGAGGAATCGTCGACGACGAGGCCAAAGCCCCTGAGACGTGCCGCGACACGGCGCGCAAGTACGCGGTCCGGCGTGACGAGCGCGGCAGTCTTATCCGGAACCTCCGCGCAGGATCTGAACATGAGCGCAATGGCCTCGGCCTCATCATGCGCCGTGGCTGTCTCCACGAGATTGAGCCCGACCAGCGCGTTCGCAATGTCCGCGCGGCCATCGGACGCGAGGTCATCGGCGCCGAGGAAATTCTCCCAGCGATCCGTACTGTCGGCGGGACGCAGGACCTCGCTCACGAGATGAAGCCGCGCGCGCTGCAGCGCGTTCGGTTCGCTGCCGGCGACATAAGGCACCGATCTGCGCTTCACGCCGAGACGGCCAAGGAGATCCGCCAGCCCCGCTTGCGGATGTTCCGGATGTTTCGCCAAGGACGCCCAGCTGTCGTCGTCTAACGTGTGGTCCAGTCCCGGAAGGACGACTGCGCCCTGCGGCAGCGATGCGATAACTTGGAGGAGGCGCGCCGTCGCCGGCACGGTGCCGGTCGAACCGGCCGCGATGACCGGATGCAACGGTGGATGAGCGGCAAGCCGGGCCGTCTCCTCCTCCATCAACGCGTTCCGGCGCGCCACCGGCGAAACAAGGCCCTCCTCGCGGAGATGGTCCGGCCAAGCCTCCGTCACGATCTTGAGAAAGTCGACCGTCAGTTGCCAGTGCTCCGCGAACCCCTCCGGAACAACATCCTCGAGTGCGCCGAGCGCAAGCTCCTCGTTCTCGATGAAGTCCATCAGCCGCGCGAGATCCGCGGCCAGGTGCGAGGCCCGCGCGGGCGTATTGGCGAGAACCGGAATGCCCTCGAAGGTCGCCGCCGCGAAGTCCGCTCGCAGGGCAGATCCCCAGGCCAGAATGAGACGCATGAGCGCGAGCCGGCGAGGAAGCTGTCCGATGGCGGCCTGACCCGGCGCGCCGTCATAGAGCCCATCCTCCGCGCCGAAGATGATCGCTGCGTCCTCGTCGGGATCGCCAAGCGTGCGGATCCGGGGCAGCAGCAGTGTGTTGCCGCTGCTCTCGGCGAGGAACGCGTCGCGCAGCGCACGCGCGGCACGGCGCGTGGGCAGATAGATGGTCGTAAGCGGCAGTTGCAGCCGGTCCGGCGCAGCGCCGTTCGGCAGGGGGAGATTGCCGCTCAGTATCGCCCGCGCAAGGACGGTCAGAAACGGCGCCGAAGGCGGGATCGTGTAGAGTTTCGGTTCCGCAGCGAACTGCTCAGGCACCTTCACGCTCGAATGCTTCCTCCGCCTCTTTCAGGGCGGCGACTGTCCCGACATGCATCCATCTTCCGTCGAGCCGCATGCCGAAGAGCCTGTTACGTTCGAGGGCGCGATCCCAGAGGAGATTGAGGGAGAAAGCGCCCTCTGGAGCGTCCGCGAAGAGGCGGGCGTCGCAGACTGACACGCCCGCAAACGCAAACGGCACGCCCTCGCGGTTGCCGCGGCG
>DASQLK010000229.1:0-8369 GCA_035630055.1 Methyloceanibacter sp.
GGTCGCCACCGTGAAGTCGCGGTCGGTGATGGTCGGTCGCACGTTGTCGGGCAAGTTGAGCGAGGAGATATGGATGGAATCGCCGATCTCCATACCGGTCAGATCAACCTCGAAATGATCCGGGATGGCGTCGGCCGGGCAACGCACCGGAATGTCGTGGCGCACGACGTTGAGCACGCCGCCACGCTTCAGACCGGGGGAAGCCGCCTCATTCATGAAGCGCACGGGCACCTCGACGCTCACGAGCGCATCCTTGCTCACGCGCATGAAATCGACATGGATGGGAAAGTCGCGCACGGGGTCGAGTTGCACGTCGCGGGGAATGACGCGCGTCTTCGCGCCCTCGAGATCGAGCATAAACACCGTGCTCTGGAAGTGGCCGGTGTGAAGCTGCTTGTCGATGGCGGCGTAATCGACCGCGATTGCTTGCGGGTCCTGCTTGTCGCCGTAGAGGACGCCGGGAATGCGTCCATCGCGGCGCACGGAGCGTGCGCCACCCTTGCCGGCGCGCTCGCGCGGCCATGCTTTCAGTTCCGTCACCTCGGCCATCTTCGCCTCCAAATGCGAAAAATAATGAAGGGCCGAAAGCGGCCCTCGCTGCTCGCGCCTCGCCATTTCGGGCTGGCGGCTGAATTCTGGTGAGGCTTATAGCGCCCAAAGACCGGGTCTGACAATCGGCAAGAGCCAAGGAATCGCAAGGAGCGCCCGGTTTCGACTGCGCCCGGTCAGGTCCCTTTTGCCACATATTCGGGCGTTAAGCCCGGTGCGCCGCTGCCTGCAGCTTCGGCTGCGCGGATAAGCTCCATGACCCGCAGCGTGAGGGGTATGGCGAGCCCAAGTGCCCTGGCCCGCCTGGCGATGGCGCCCTGGATGCAGTCGATCTCCGTTGGCCGCCCCTTCTGCAAGTCCTCCCACATGGAGGAGCGCGCGGTTTCGTCCATCGCCATCATGTTACGGGCGGCGATCCGAAACAGCCAATCGGGCCAGCGGAGGACCCGGGCCATGAGGCGGGGATGAACGCCTTCGAGGGCGGCGAGGGCGATCCCGTCGCGGCGCAAAACCGGGAACGCTTCCCGCATCTGCCGCGCCAGCAGCTTTCGCCAGCGACGGTCCCCAAACTCCTCAAGGAGGGGAAGATCCGACAGTGCATTGAGCGCATTGTTGAGATTGATGAGGAGCTTGCTCCAGAGCACAGCATCGATGTCGGCGCTTTCTCCGACCTCGGCGCCAGGTACGCTGAGGATGTCGGCGAGGCCCTGAACACCTGCACCGATCTTGATCGTGCCTGTGGTGGCGCGGTGAAAGCGGGGAGGCTCACTCTCGGCGTGGGTCTGGACCACGTTGAACGGCACCATGGCGGCGACGATGGCGTCCGACCGACCGAGGGCGGCGCGGAGCGCATCCACATTATCGACGCCGTTCTGCATGCTGACGACGACGGCGGACTCCGGCGCATGCTCGGCGATGAGGTCGGCCATGTCTTTCGTATCGCGGCACTTGACCGTGACGAGGATCAATTGCGCCGCGGCCAGGGCCGTGGCGGCGTCCGTCGCAAGTTCTAGGCGATCGGGCGGGACGACGGCGTCACCGTGGTCGAGCGCGGAGACACGCAGCCCGCGTTCCGCGATCAGCGCGGCCAGCCTCCCGCGCGTCAGAAGCGTGACATTGCGCCCGGCCTGAGCGAGCCGGCCGCCGATATAGCAGCCGATGCTGCCGGCGCCGGCGATGACGATGCGAGAGGCGGGAGTTAACGTCGCGGGCGGGATTGGCTTGCTCCTTCACTTCACGCTCAACTAGAAGCGCGCTCATGAATGATAGCAGCAGGCTCTCCCAGACCGGCAAGCCCAAAGGGCCCGAGGCACGCGATACGCCGGAGGTGCAAAGCGGTCGGCAGAAAAAAGCCTTGCCGCTGGCTTGGCACCCGGGAGATCTGCAGCGGGCGGCGAGACGGCGCCTGCCGCGTGCCATCTTCGACTATGTCGACGGCGGTTCCTACGACGAGGTCACGCTGCGCGCCAACCGTGCCGATCTGGAGGCGCTGCGACTGCGGCAACGCGTCTTCTGCGAGCCCGGCACCCGCAAGCAGAGCACGACCATCGCGGGCCAAGAAGCCCGGATTCCCGTCGTGCTTGGCCCGATCGGATTTGCGGGGCTCGTCCGCCCCCGCGGCGAGATCCACGCGGCCAAGGCGGCACAAAGCTTCGGCGTCCCGTATTGTCTCAGCACGTTTTCAACCTGCTCGATGGAAGAGGTGAGGGCGGCGGTCGATGCCCCTTTCTTCTTCCAGCTTTATCTCTTCAAGGACGATGCAGTGAACAAGGCCCTGCTCGAGCGCGCGGAGGTTGTCGGGTGCCGCACGCTCGTGCTGACGCTCGACACACCGGTGCAAGGACGCCGCAATCGCGATCTCGACAACGGGCTCGTCGTGCCGCTGCGCGTGCGTTTGAAACTCGCCTTGCAGATTATCGCAAAGCCTTGGTGGGGGATCGGCTATGGCCGCAGCCACAGGACGATCGGCAATCTCGCGATGTTCGCGCCGCGCGGCGCGGAACTTGCGGAGATCTCGGTGTGGGCTGAGCGGAACCATCGCGGTCCGTTGACAAAGGATGACGTGGCGTGGGTGCGGAAGAATTGGCCGCATCGTCTTATCCTCAAGGGCATTCTCGATGCGGAGGATGCCCTGACCGCGATCGATCTTGGGGCCGACGGCGTCGTTGTTTCCAATCATGGCGGCCGGCAGCTCGACGGAGCGCTTTCGACGGCAAGGGCGTTCCCGGCTATCCAGGAGGCCGTCGGCGGCCGCACGGAATTGATCTTCGACGGTGGTGTGCGCTCCGGCCTCGACGTGCTCAAAGCGCTGGCTCTTGGCGCCAAGGGTTGCCTTGTCGGTCGGGCCTACCTCTACGGCCTGGCGGCCCATGGGCAGGCCGGGGTCGAGGCGGCGCTGCAACTGATGTCCCAGGAACTCGACTCCGCCATGGCCTTCACCTGCGTTTCGGACGTCGCCGCCGTAAAGCGTGAGGTTCTAATAGGGGGTTGAGTTCAAGTCGGTTTTCCAGGGAACTGAAGACTGCCTGTCATAGTTTATTGCGGTTGAGGGGATTTCTCTGCTGGTGTCACCACGATTCGTCCTGAGGCCGCTTGATTTTAGGACCCTCTAAAGGCGAAGACATGCGCCGCACAAGAGACTGGCCGCCAGAAGAGGACACGTGACCTTCCCTCGACCACGCCTATTGTCATCGCAGCCCCTGCTTCTCGGGGTCGGCTTCGGAATCCTCATCCTTATCGGTATTGCGGGAGCGTTCCTGAGCAATCAGGCGCGCCGCGAAGCCGACTGGATCGAGCATACGCTGCAGGTCGAGCAACAGATTTCGACCCTACTCCTCCAAGTCCGCCGGGCTGAAAGTTACAAGCGCGGCTATGTCATCACGATGGATGATGGATTTCTCTCCGACTATCAGAAGGCGGCGAATGGCATTCCCCCCGCTTATGACCGCCTGAAACTGCTCACGGCAGATAATCCCGCGCAGCAGCAATTCGTGGCGGAACTCGGCCCACTCCTCGATCAGCGCCTCGCGGACTTCGCGGTGGCGATCGATGCCATGCAAAATAACGACATTGCGACGGCCCAGGCCCTCGTGCGCAGGATGGAGGGCCGTGATCACACGGAGCGTATCCGCGAGTTGGCGGAAAGGATGACGGCGACCGAGGCCGGTCTCCTTGTCGACCGGCGCCAAGCCGCCGCCAGGACCAGCATTTTGCTCGCAGCCGTCACGATCGGCGGCGCGATCCTCATCATGCTCCTTGGTATTGCCTCCGTGTTCGCGGTTCAGAGAACGACGCGACAGCGCGACGAGGCGGAGAAGGGGCTAATCGATACGAACGAGAATCTCGAGAAAATCGTCGAGGAGCGCACGGCGGATCTGCAAGAGGCCAATGCCGAGATCCAGCGCTTTGCCTATATCGTGAGCCACGATTTGCGCTCGCCGCTTGTCAATATCATGGGCTTCACCGCTGAACTCGAGGCTTGGCGGGACGAGGCTCTGGCCCGGATCGAAAGCCTCCGCGAGAGGGGCGCGCCAGCGGAGGATGCCGATGAGGGCGATCAAGACGAAGGCGAACTTGCCGGCGAGTTCAACGAGGCGATCAACTTCATCAAAAGCTCCATCACCAAGATGGACAAGCTGATCAATGCGGTGCTGAAGCTGTCGCGGGAGGGGCGCCGGGAATTCCATCCGGAGCCGATCGACATGGCGCAGCTCCTGGACGGCATCATCTCGACCGTGGCGCACCAGACCGCGGAGACCGGGACGACCATCGCGGTGCGGGAACTGCCGCAGGCCAAGAGCGACCGGCTGGCGCTCGAGCAGGTGTTCTCCAATCTTATCGATAACGCGTTAAAATACCTCAAGGATGGCGTTCCAGGCGAGATTGAGATAACTGGCCGCGAGACGCCACTGCAGGTCATCTACGAGGTCAAAGACAACGGCCGCGGCATCGATCCCAAGGATCACGAAAGGATCTTCGATCTGTTCCGCCGCGCGGGGCAGCAAGACCGGGCAGGCGAGGGCATCGGGCTTGCCCATGTGCGCACGCTGGTGCGCCGGCTGGGCGGACGCATGGACGTGAGTTCGGAGCTGGGGCAGGGCAGCGTCTTCACGGTGACCCTGCCGAAATATTGGAACGTACGAAGCGAGAGGAGCGCTGCATGACGACACCCGTAACAATCGTCATGGTCGAGGATGACGAAGGTCATGCCCGTCTGATCGAGAAAAACATCCGCCGCGCCGGGGTGAACAACGAGATCATCCCCTTCACCAGCGGCGGCGCAGCGTTGGATTTTCTCCTCGGGCCAGATGGCAGCGGCACCGTCAATAAAGGCAACCCTTTGCTGGTGCTGCTGGACCTCAACCTGCCGGACATGAGCGGCGTGGACATCCTGAAGCGCGTCAAGGAAAACGAGCACCTGAAGCGCTCGCCGGTCGTGGTGCTGACAACGACCGATGACGCCGTCGAGATTCAGCGCTGCTACGACCTCGGCTGCAACGTCTACATCACCAAGCCGGTTGACTATGAAAAGTTCGCGCACGCGATCCGCCAGCTCGGGCTCTTCTTCGCCGTCATCCAGGTTCCACCCGCGGCGTGATCATGCCAACCGACCGCCTGCGCATTCTCTATATTGACGACGATCCGGGTTTGCGCCGGCTGGTTCAGCGCGAGTTGAGCCGCATGGACTGCGACTGCGAGACCGCGGAGGACGGCGAGAGCGGCCTCGCGCGGCTGGCGCACGAGGACTTTCACGCCGTCGCTCTCGATCAGACGATGCCCGGTCTCGATGGATTGCAAACGCTCGCGCATATCAGGCAGCGGCCAGCGCCGCCGCCGGTGGTTTTCGTAACGGCCTCGCAGGACAGCAGCATCGCCGTGGCGGCGCTCAAGGCCGGCGCGGCGGATTACGTCGTAAAAGATGTCGAAGGGCACTTCATTACTCTCCTCAAAGTGGCGGTGCAAAATGCCCTCAACGCGGAACGCCTGCGGATCGCCAAGGAGCAGGCGGAAGCGGAGATGCGCGAAGCGCGCGACCGGTTCGAGGCGTTGGCCATCGAGCGCGCGGTCTTGCTGCGCGAGGTGAACCATCGGGTCGGCAACAGCCTGCAATTGATCGCCTCGATGCTGCAAATGCAGTCGGGCACCGCGGTGAGCGGCGAGACCAAGAACGCGCTTCTGTCGGCAATGACGCGGGTGCTGGCGGTCGCGGAGGTGCATCGCCGGCTCTACACATCGGACGATGTGAAATCGGTCTCGCTCGACCAATATCTGACTGCGCTGGTGGAAGACATTCGGCGCTCGTCCGGCGACGAAGGTCTGTCACTATTGACGATCGAGGCGGAGCCGCTCGCCCTTGATCCCGATCGGGCGGTCGCGATCGGCGTCATCGTCAATGAGCTGGTGCTGAACGCGCTGAAATACGCCTATCCGCATTCCACGGGGCCGATCCGTGTCGGCCTTGCGCGCGTGAACGGCAAGAACGCCGTGTTGAGCGTGGAAGACGACGGGATCGGAATCCGCCCCAATGCCACGCCGCACTCGACAGGCCTCGGCCAGCGCATCGTCAGCGCCATGGCGCTCAAGCTCGGTGCAGAAGTGACGCAGCGGCCCGGCGCGGGCGGAACGAAGGTCATGGTTTCGTTCGAGGTCGCGCCGGGCTGACGTTGCGCGTCAGGTGCGCCAGGGATGCTCGGGCAGCTCCGTCACGCCAAGAACCTTCACGGCGGCTTCCGCTACCTTGTGATCGTTATCGACCGTGCTGCCGCTCACGCCGATGGCGCCGACAAGAACACCATCTTCATCGACGATAGGGACGCCGCCGGGAAAGGTGATGAGCCCGTCATTGGAGTGCTCGATGCCGTAAAGCGGCTTGCCGGGCTGCGACAACGCCCCAAGCTGGCCTGTGCCCATACCGAAGAAGCACGCCGTGCGCGCCTTCTTGATCGCGATGTCGATGGAGCCCACCCACGCGTCGTCCATGCGCTCGAAGGCCTTCAGGTTCGCGCCGGAATCGACGACCGCGATGCACATCTGCGTTTTGAGCTCGACCGCCTTCTTGCGGGCGGCGGCGATGGCTTGCTCGGCATGTTCCAAATTAATGTGCATGGATCACCTTTCAACGTTGATGAAAATAAAGGGAAAGCGCTGGAAAACGTTTGCGACGGCTAAACGCGCGAGCCGCAAAATGGTGGCATGGCCATGGGTAAAGTGCGCGCGTCAATAAAACAGGCTGGATACCGACTTTTCTTCCGCGGTGCGGGCAATGGCTTCGCCGAGAAGGGGTGCCACCGGCAGGATGCGGATATTGGGCGCGTTCAGAACCGCGTCGCTTGGCATGATGGAATCGGTAATCACAAGTTCCTTCAGCGGCGAGCCGACGATGCGCGCGACAGCGCCGCCGGACAGCACACCGTGCGTGATGTACCCGGTCACCATGGTCGCCCCGTGGTCGAGCAGCGCCTGCGCCGCATTCACGAGCGTGCCGCCGGAATCAACGATGTCGTCGACGAGGACGCAAACGCGGCCCGAAACGTCGCCGATCACATTCATCACTTCGGAATCACCCGGACGCTCGCGGCGCTTATCGACGATGGCGAGCGGCGCGTCGATGCGCTTGGCGAGGCCGCGGGCGCGCACGACGCCGCCGACGTCGGGCGATACCACCATCAGATTGTCGGTGCCGAAGATCTGCTTAATGTCCTGCACCATCACCGGCGCAGCGAAGAGGTTGTCGGTCGGGATGTCGAAGAAGCCCTGGATCTGGCCGGCATGCAGATCGAGCGTCAGGAGACGGTCTGCGCCAGCGCGCACGATCATGTTGGCGACGAGCTTGGCGGAGATCGGCGTGCGCGGTCCCGGCTTTCGATCCTGGCGCGCGTAACCGAAATAGGGAACCACTGCGGTGATGCGGCGCGCCGAGGCGCGTTTCAGCGCATCGATGATGATGAGCAGCTCCATGAGGTGATCGTTCGCGGGCGCCGACGTCGATTGAATGACGAAGACGTCCTCGCCGCGGACGTTCTCCTCCACCTCGACGAAGATCTCCATGTCGGCGAAGCGGCGCACGATGCAGCGGGAGAGGGGATTGTCGAGGTACTTTGCGATCGCCTCAGCGAGAGGGCGGTTGCTGTTGGCGGCAACCAATTTCATTCGACCCGCTCCTCGTCGCTCAGGGTCGCTGAGGCCGGCCCAGCGTTATGAGGGGCTTGTAACAAGCGCCTATGGCTGCTGGCAACTCGCGCTGCGTCGCAGGCTGTGGATCAGTGTCGTTAAGACTTTAAGCCGCTAAGACTTGGGCGGCTAAGACTTGGGCGGCTAAGACTTGGTCAGCTAAGACTTGGGCAGGAGCTTGATGATGCCATCCGCGGCCGCGTTCGCCGCGGCATCCGCGATGGCGCCCCAGGGCCCGTTGAGGGAGCCTTTCGGGATCACATTCTGCTGCGACACCGTGCCGAGCCGCTTGCCGGCGGGATTGATGACCTGCCAGTCGATGCGGATGCTTTCCTTGCCGGCGCTGGCCGTGGTGAGCTTCACCGTGCCTTTGACGGTGTAAACGTTGGCGCCGGCGCCCGCGTTGGCGAGCTTCACGCCGCCGGAATAGAGACGCTTCTTGATGGCGGTGGTTAGGGAGCGTGAGCCGTCGCCGGGCGCTCCCGTCACCGGCGGGACCAGAGCCTGGACAGGGCCGCGAGGCTGGACGGCGGCTGTCGCGGTCGCGGGTGTGCCGGTCGAGGTCGCAGCAGCCGGCGTTGCCGTCGGCGCGGGAGAGCTTGCGACCGCACCACTACTACCGCCACCGCCGCCGGAGCCCATGGCGGCCG
>DASQLK010000230.1:0-3911 GCA_035630055.1 Methyloceanibacter sp.
GAGGGCGTAGGCGTTCTCGTCGTCGACCTTTGGCACGCGGATCTGGTCCCAGCCCCCGCCCACGGGAAAGCCGCCATCGTCGAAAAATCCGCCCGCCCCTGCCTGCGTTAGCCCGATCAGGGGGATCGGCTGCGGCGTTGCCCGGCCCCGCGCAGGGCCGGTGACGAGCGCGGTGAAGTCATCGAAGCTTGCGCCCGTGGCCGCGAGCACCTTGGCGATGCTCTCGGTGGTCGGCCAGCGGGGGCGGCCTTCTCCGGTAATACGCTTGGATTTGTTGAAGGCCGTTGGGTCGAGGCCCGCGCTCTTGGCAAGGCCTGACGCGGACAGGCCATAGCGCCGCGCCAAGGCGTCGATCGCGCTCCACACCTTTGCGTGGGAAAGCTTGTTCAAGGCGCGCCCCTGATTCGCGGGCGGGAATTTAGTCCCAACCTAGGAATTTATGGCGCACTTATCCCAGCCTGTCCACCCCTTTCGCACGTATTAGGAGCCTGCCGCCCGCGAGCGGACATGCCAGCGCCGGACCGCCACCAGCGTCCAGATCGCTTCCACCACCCCGAACGGCCATGCCCCTTGCAGAAATCCATAGGCGGAGGCGAGCGCGCACGCTCCGGCAAACGCGAGGATATACCAGGGGCTCACATCCTCCAGCGCGTAGA
Source organism: Methyloceanibacter sp. (assembly GCA_035630055.1). Taxonomy (GTDB): domain Bacteria; phylum Pseudomonadota; class Alphaproteobacteria; order Rhizobiales; family Methyloligellaceae; genus Methyloceanibacter. Next base: position 657 of record DASQLK010000230.1, read on the forward strand.
AGAGCAGCATGGCCGAGACCGCGACAAGGCCGAACAGGGTGAGGGCATCCATGCCGCGGAGTGAACCCGCGTGGACAGATGCCGTCAAGCCGCCGCCTCGCGGCCCCTATTTCTCTGTCGTGGGGTCGATGGTGGCGCGGATTTCGGTGATCTTGTTGGCAGGGAAGCCGCTGAGCTCGGAGTGCTTCCTGATGGCGGCTTCGTCGCTCGCGAGATAGACGCAGAACGTCTTGTCGTCGGCCACGAAGCTCTCCACCCATTGAATATCCTTGGCGCCGATATCGCAGAGCGCCGCGTTCGACTTTCCTGCGGCGCCGGAGAGCTGCGTCGCGTCTAGTCCGCCGACCGACGGAATGTCCCGCTCGACGATGAATTTGCGCAATGCCATGTTTGCGGTTTCCTTCCAGAGTGTTTGCTGAGTCCAATATGGGCATCTCCGGCCGCGCTTGCACCGCCTTGTTGCCCGCCGCCGCCGCCGCTAGTGTCGCGGGGAGGCGCCATGGCAACCCGCATCTATAAGGTCCTGACCGCGACCGAGCTCAACGAAGCGCGGGCGACCGGTCGCTTTGAAGGCTCAGCCGACGATCGCCGCGACGGCTTCATCCATTTATCAGCCGCCGATCAGCTCGAAGACACGCTCGCCAAGCATTTCGCCAGCCGGCCAGATCTGATGCTGCTCACGGTCAACGCCGAGATGCTCGGCGCGGCGCTCCGCTGGGAGCCGTCGCGCGGGGGCGCTCTGTTCCCCCATCTTTATGGCCCGCTGCCGCTTGCGGCGGTGCTGAGCACCGCAACGCTTCCGCTCGATGTCGATGGCCGCCACATGGTGCCGCTCGGAGCCCCTGCATGAGCGGGCTATTCGGTCTCGGCCAGGCGGTCCTTCTCGCCTTCGATCCGGAGCGCGCCCATCAGCTCGCGGTGAAGACCCTGGAACTCGGCCTCTACCCGCGCGCCTCCGGCCCCGACGATTCGCGGCTGCGGCAGACGGTTTTCGGCCTCGATTTCCCAAATCCCATCGGCATGGCTGCGGGCTTCGACAAGAACGCTCGCGTCCCGCGCGAGCTGCTTTCGATGGGCTTCGGCTTCGCCGAAATCGGCACGGTGACGCCAAGGCCCCAAGCCGGCAATCCATCGCCGCGCATCTTCCGCTCCGCGGGCGACCGCGCCATCGTCAACCGCCTCGGCTTCAACAATGAAGGCCACGACGCCGCGCTCGCACGCCTGGGCCGCCGTCCGGCGGGCATCGTCGGCGTAAATATCGGTGCGGGAAAAGATAGCGCCGATCGCGTGGCCGACTACGTGCAAGGCATCGAGCGCTTCCGGAGCAGCGCGAGCTACTTCACCGTCAACGTCTCGTCGCCGAACACACCGGGCTTGCGCGATCTGCAGGCGCCCGAAGCGCTCGGTGCGCTTCTCGCCCGCGTGCAGACGGCGCGCCTTGCCGGCTCGCCGTCGCCGCCTCTTCTCGTTAAGCTCGCACCGGATCTGGCGGACGAGGATCTTCCTAAAATCATCGGCGTCATTCTCGCGCGCGGCGCCGACGGCATCGTCGTCTCCAACACCACGCTCTCTCGCGACGGCCTGCGCGACGCGACGTTTGCCCGCGAAAGCGGCGGCCTGTCCGGCCGGCCGCTTTTCAATCGCGCCACGCGCATGCTCGCGCGCGTCTTTCAGCTAACGGAAGGCAAGCTGCCGCTTATCGGCGTCGGCGGCATCGACTGTCCCGAGGCTGCGCTCGCCAAGATCGAGGCCGGCGCGACGCTTATTCAACTCTACACCGGTCTCGTCTTCGAGGGGCCACGCCTGATCGGCCGCATCAAATCGGGGCTGCTGCGCGCGATCGAGGCCGCTGGCGCAGACAGCCTCAAACCGCTGATCGGATGCCGCGCCGACGAATGGGCAAACCGATGAGCGTCACCATCTATCACAACCCGCGCTGCTCGAAGTCGCGCGAGACCCTCGCGCTCATTGAGAGCAAAGGCGTGACGCCGGAGGTGATCGACTATCTGAAGACACCGCCCTCCGCCTCGGAGCTGAAGGACCTCCTACGCAAGCTTGGCCTCAAGCCGCGCGATATCCTGCGCACGGGCGAACCGCTTTATCGGGAACTTGACCTTGGCCGAACCGAACGCGATGACGCGGCGCTGATCGAATTGATGGTCGCAAACCCGATCCTGATCGAGCGTCCCATCGTCGTGCACGGCGATAGAGCCGCGCTCGGCCGCCCGCCCGCGAAGGTGCTGCAAATATTGTGAGCGCCGCTAGGCCCGGCGGTGGCGTCCTTCGGCTTCGACAAGCTCGCGGCCGTCGCGCCGCCCCATCACCTTGATGAGGCGCGCCACGAACCAGATCGGAAACACGATCACGGCGCCGAGCAGGAAGTAGCGTGCGCCCTTCTCGATGGCGGCGAAGCCCATGTCGTAGACCCGCGCCGCCAGCGCGCGGATGCTTTCGATGATCTCGTAGGGACTGAAACCGAGCGTGGCGAGGACGACGCCCACGATCAGCGACAAGATGGCGAGCCGGGTTATCACGAGCGCCGGGCTGCCGCCGAAGAACCGTTCCATGTTTCCGTTCCCTATTTGCGGGGATCGGCTCCCCAAGGCCATAACCTGCCATCAGCTTAAGGCAGAATTGGTACCGGAAGCCTAAGAGGTCAAGACGCGTCATGACAAAGCGTGCCGCCGCGCGAGTGCCGGTCCCGGAGGAGGGGGCGGGTCTGCCGCAGCCTTTCGCGGGCTGGTTCGCCGCCCGCGGCTGGCATCCGCACTCCCATCAGCTTGCGTTGTTGGAGGCTGCGGAGAGCGGACGCAACACGCTTCTGATCGCGCCGACCGGTGGCGGCAAGACCTTGGCCGGCTTCCTGCCGAGTCTCGTCGACCTCGCTTCGCGCCCACGGCCGGCCAACACTGGCCCTCGCATCCACACTCTTTATGTCTCGCCCTTGAAGGCGCTCGCCACCGACATCGCCCGCAATCTTGCGGCACCGGTAGAGGAGATGCGGCTTCCCCTCCGCCTCGAGACCCGCACCGGCGACACGCCGCCGTCGCGCCGCGTGCGCCAGCGCGAGCGCCCCCCGGACATCCTTCTGACCACGCCGGAGCAGATCGCGCTCATGCTCTCGCATCCCTCCGCGCCCGAGCTGTTCGGCAGCCTGAAATATGTGATCCTCGACGAGTTGCACGCGCTCGCCTCCAGCAAGCGCGGCGACCTTCTGTCTCTCGATCTTGCGCGCCTGCGGGCGCTCTCGCCGGG
>DASQLK010000231.1:0-6515 GCA_035630055.1 Methyloceanibacter sp.
ACGACCTTCAAGGCTTCCAAGTCGCCAATCCGCTCAACCGCTTCGCGGTGTCGAGCGGGATGCCCTTCAAGAAAAATGCGGACGGCTAGCTCGACCTCTATTTCCAGCAGGAGAGCCCGGGCGCCGACAAGGAAGCGAACTGGCTGCCGGCGCCGAAAGGCCCATTCAACCTGACCATGCGGCTCTACGCGCCGAAAGCCGATGCCCTGACCGGCAAATGGAACCCCCCGCCAGCGGTCAAAATCGGCGCGACGCCATCGCTGCCGCAGTAAGGCTTGCTTTGGCCGCAAAGCGGTAGTCCACTATTGTGCACTGCGATATGTCGGCGCGGCCAGCGGGGTCCGGCATGAACATGATCGAAAAGGCTGACAAGCGCCCTTACGGCCGGATGCCGCTCGTCGCAATGACCGGGGCGACCGGCTTCATCGGCCAATATCTGCTGAGGGAACTGCCGCGGCGCGGTTACCGGCTCCGCGTTCTCCTGCGGCGTCCGAGCATGCTGCCGGCAGGTTGCGCCAGCGCGGTGATCGGCGACCTCGCTCGCGCCCACAACATGGCCGAAGCGCTGGCCGACGTCGACGCGGTCATTCACTCCGCAGGCGTCGCGCCGAACATGTCGGGTCTCCCCGACGACGACTACCGCCTCTTCAATGCCGACGCGACACTCGCCTTCGCCCGCGCCGCCCAGCGCGCCAAGGTGAAGCGCTTCATCTTTCTCTCCTCCATCCGCGCGCAATCGGGGCCGACCGCTCCCTTCCCCCTGACGGAAGATCATGAGCCGGTCCCGACCGACGCGTATGGCCGCTCGAAGCTCGAGGCCGAGCGCGGTCTGGCGGGCACCGATCTCGATTGGGTCGCGCTTCGCCTCGCGCTTGTTTATGGCCCGGGCGTGCAGGGCAACGTTGCGCGGCTGATCGAACTCGCCCGCTCCCCCTACCCTCTGCCGCTCGCGGGTCTCAAGACCAAGCATTCGCTGCTCGCGCTCGACAACCTCGTGGCTGCGGTCGATTGCGTTCTTGCCGCGCCGTCAGCCTTGCGCCGCCCGCTGATCGTCGCCGATCCGACGCCCGTCACCATCGCGGCCATGATCGCCGCCATGCGCCAGGCACTGGGCCGCAGACCTGCGCTCTTCAGCGTACCGAAACCGCTGCTGGCAGCCGCGCTCCGCGCGCGCGGCCTGCAAAACGCGCAGGCGCTGTTCGGCTCGCTGGTCGCCGACCCCGCCGCCCTCCTCCATCTCAACTGGGTCCCGCCGGTAGCCACCGCGGCCGGCCTTGCGGCCTTGATGCGGCATGGCACGGAAAGCGAGTTGGTGCCGGCAAACTGACTGCGCTAAGACGGGGGAGTCTTACGCTCTCTTCGGACAGGTGCCCATGCCCGCTCCCATCGTCCGTGTTCCTCGTACGCTCTGGCGCGCCGGCGAGACCTCGAAAGGCGATCGCGCGATCCCGGAAGAGACGGCGATCGCGTTCACCTTCAACGCCGCGTCCTACGCGGTGATGATGGCGACCCCCAAAGACCTCGAGGATTTTGCCGTCGGCTTCGCCATGACCGAGGGCGTGGTCGCGTCGCCCGACGCCATCGACACCATCGAGATCGTCGAGGAAGACACCGGCATCGAGCTGCGCATCTGGCTCAAGGCGCGCGACGCGGTCGAGTTCTTGGGACGCAGGCGGAAGATGGCCGGGCCTACCGGCTGCGGCCTGTGTGGGATCGAGACGCTGACCGAAGCCATGCAGCCGCCGCCGAAGGTCGGTGCGGGACGCGCGTACACACCGGACCAGATCATGTCCGCCGTGGATTCACTCTTTCCCTTGCAGACGCTCAATCGCGAGACCCATGCGGTTCACGCCGCAGGCTTCTGGCAACCGGAGCGCGGGATCGTCGCCGTGCGCGAGGATGTCGGCCGCCACAACGCGCTCGACAAGCTTGCCGGCGCGCTGCTGCGTGAAAGCAACAACGCAGCTGATGGGCTCGTCATATTAACGAGCCGCGTCTCGGTTGAGATGGTGCAGAAGTCGGCGATGATCGGCGCTCCCATCATCGTTGCCGTCTCCGCGCCGACGGCACTTGCCGTGCGCATGGCGGAAGCCGCCGGGATGACCGTCGTCGCCATCGCGCGCAAGGATGGCTTCGAGGTCTTCACCAATCCGCAGCGCGTCGGCCTCAAGGTGCCGAGTTCCGTCGCCTAAGCTTCCATCTTGAGAAGGCGCTCGGCCTCGGCGAGATCTTCAGCGCGGTTGATATTGAAGAAGGGATCGACCGTGCGGCCGGCGATTTCGAATGGAGCAAAGTCAACGGCCACACCGCCCTGGCCCACAACCCAATCCGACATCTTGCGTTCGCCATCGCGGAGCGCGCGAAGCAGAGTGTCTTCGAGCGTCACGCTCCACAGGCCGAACACGGGGTGCAACCCGTCGACGGAACGCGCCACCGCAAGAATGGCATTGTCGGCGTCACGTTGAGCAGCGAGGCGCGCAACCAGATCGGGCGGAAAGAAGGGCGAGTCGGCGGCGACCGTCGCGATGGCGGAGGCTTCGGGATGATGACGCCGTGCCCACTCGAGCCCCGCATGGACGCCCGCGAGCGGACCTGCATAGTCCGCCACCGCATCGCCGATCACAGGCAATCCAAAATTAGCGAACCGTTGCGGATCGCCGTTGGCATTGATCACGAGGGTTGAAACCTGCGGTGCGAGACGCGCGATGACACGGGCGAGAATGGGCTGACCCGCGAGCGGCTGCAGGAACTTGTCGCCGCCGCCCATCCGCTGCGACCGCCCGCCCGCAAGGATGACGCCGAAGATGGGGCCGCCTCGATGCTTCGCAGATGCGTTCACGCCTCGCTCCTCGTTCCGAGCGTGGTGTATCGCCGCCGCGCCGTCGCGGCAACGGAAGCAGGGCAAACGCCCGATTCAAGGTAATCAGCTAAAGGCCGCGATCGAGAGACGACTGTTCAGGCGGCGTAGGCCACCCACACATTCGGCTCTTCATAGGTGCCGATCTGGCGGTCGACGTCGATAGCGACCGGCGCAATGGCACCTTTGAGAGTGTAGCGGCCACTTTCTTCAAAGCGCTTGTTCGACCAGTTTTCCCAGAAGCCGAGCGGCTCACGGACGACCATCGACCGCTCGCAAGGACCAACGATCCTGCCGCCGGAACTCATATGGCTCCGCAGCCATGGATCGTAGGGACGGCCGCTATCGTCGGTCCAAGCCATATAGTCCGCGATCGGCACCCAGGGATGCCGCACCTTGCCCGTCGGACGCACCGGCACGACGACGCCATTGAACTTCTTCTCCCCGGCGAGATCGAGGAGCGCGCGGATCATAACCCGGGCATAACCTTTCGACCTGTGCACAGCCGGAACGGAAACAGCCAATGCGCCGAGCATGTTGACGTCGCCGTTCTTGGTACGTGCCGCAGTCTCGACCACCCAGTCCCAGCCTTCTGCCGGCAAATCTTCGGGTCCGGAGCAAAAGAAGGGAACGCTGTTGGCGACGGCGACGGGATATCCCGTCTCCTCATCCACGAGGCACAACTGAAACTCGGGATAGGTATCGAGCAACTCCGAGTAGTGCTCGTAGTGAGCCCGCGTGTAGTTCAGATAGCCGAGTTCGTTCCAGGCGGCTTGCTCAATCGAGCTAGCGGCCTTGTTCAGCTCCGCCGAATCGGCGCGCGAAAGGATTTTCAGTTTGGGTGACATTGCGAGGCTCGTACCTAGGACAATCGAGACGACCGCTTGCCCCCAGGCGAACTCACCGCATCCGTGCCCCCGCCTAAGGCACAACCTTAATAATCCGTAAACGGCGCTTCCGCAATTAATAAAGTGTTAACGCTGCCTCCGTTTAGCGCTTTGATTTTGCTGTGTGAGCGAATCCGGCGAAAGAGAGGTACACGGAAGATTTGGGCCGCTGAAACGCCACTTTAAGGTTTCGCGCATTAGAAACTGAGGATGAGCGCGACCAATTCTTAGCGATAGTCTTGTGCAGAGTCCCGACCGCACCACCCACTTCACCGGCGACCTCCGAAGCCTCACCCGCTTAATCGGCGCGGCGATACTTTTCTTCGGCGTCTTGCTGCTGGCGATCATCGCCTATCTGGGCTGGGCGGCGAACCAGACAGCGACGGAGCGTGAGCGCACACTTGTTGCAAATGCGCTCAATCAAAGCATCGCGCGCGCTCTCAATGAGCAGAAGAGCATCGCGTGGTGGGACGATCCCGTCACGAAGATCACCGACGAGGCTATTGACCTCGAATTCACCGATGCGAATTTCGGCGTCTTTCTCACCGAGACTTACGCGCATGACGAGGTCTATGTCCTCAACGCGAAGGACAAGCCCCTTTACTCCTTTTTCGACCATAAGCGCGAGAAGCCGTCGGCATTCGAGACCCGCCGCGAAATCCTGGATCCGCTGATTGCGGAAATTCGGCATGGCGACCGCTCTGGCCTGAAGGCCCGGCCGGACATGTTCAGCTCGTCGAAGGATCGCTACAAGGTCCTCACCGGCGTCCAGGTCGCGCGCTGGGCGGGCCATATCATTTCGGTCGACGGCCGGCCCGCGGTCGCAGCCGGCATGACCATCGTGCCCAATATCGATAGTACGCTTCTCAAGGGCACGCCCAATCTTCTCGTCAGCATCACGTTCATCGACGAAGAGTTCATCTCCGAGATCGGGCGCTCGCTTCTTTTAAACGACCTTGCTCTGACATCGACGCCGAGCAATGCCGGGGCGCTGGTGTCGGAACCCTTCATGGGCGATGACGGCAGCCAGGCCGGCTACCTGACATGGACGACACGACGCCCAGGCCAGATCCTGCTCACCGTCATCCTGCCGCTCGTTGCGTTCGGCGTGTTCGCCACCGCCGTCCTGGCGCGGGCCATGTTCCGCCGCCTGCGCAAGACCTCCAATGAGCTGGCCGAACGCGAATCCCAAGCGCGGCACGAAGCCAAGCATGACTCCCTCTCCGGCCTTCCCAATCGTGCGCACATGGCCGAGGAGATCGAGAAGTTCCTGCTGAAGCGGCATTTCGGCCCGTCCAAGCACCGCGCCGTCGCAGCCTATATCGACATCGACCGCTTCAAGGACATCAACGACACGCTCGGCCACGAGGCCGGCGACAAGCTCATCAAGGCCGTCGGCGAGAGGCTGAGCGGCGAGCTCCGTCCGCGCGATCTGATCGCCCGCTTCGGTGGCGACGAATTCGTGATCCTGTGGGTCCCGGCCGAGCCTGATTCGGTGAACGCGCTGGCGAGCCGCATCGCCGCCGTCTTCACCGCGCCGTTCCTCGTGAACGGCCAGAATATCCGGGTCACGGCATCGATCGGCCTCGCGGTGGCTCCTGACCACGGCTCCACCGTCGACGAGCTCATGCGCCACGCCGACATCGCTCTTTACGAGGCGAAGAGCCAAGGCAGGAACCGCGCCGTGCTCTTCTCGCCGGAAATGGCGGAAGCGGTCGAGCATCGCCGCTCGATCGAGCTCGACCTCCGCACGGCGATCGACAACGATGAGCTGACCTTGCACTATCAGCCGATCGTCTCCTGTGACGATGGCGAAATCCGGGGCGTGGAGGCGCTCGTGCGCTGGCGCCATCCCCGCCACGGTGAGCTGCCACCGGCAAGCTTCATTCCGATCGCCGAAAATGCCGGGCTGCTTCCCGCGCTCGGCGAATGGGTGCTCGACCGCGCCATGCTCGACTCCAAGCGCTGGCCCGACCTCGAAGTCGCGATCAACCTCTCTCCCGTCCAGTTCCGCCATGTTGACCTTGAGACGAGCCTGCGCCGCCTGACCATCGAGCATGAAGTCGAGCCGAGCCGCTTCGTGCTCGAGATCACCGAAGGCGTGCTGCTCGAAGCCAGCGACCATACCCACGCCATCCTCAACGCCATTCGCGCGATGGGCTTTCAGACCGCGCTCGATGATTTCGGCACCGGTTATTCGAGCCTTGCCTATCTCTGCAATTTCAGCTTCGACAAGATCAAGATCGACCGCTCCTTCATCAGCCGCCTTTCCACGGTTGATACGTCGCGGACCATCATAAAATCGGTGGTCTCGCTCGGCCGCGGCCTTGGCATGGATATTGTGGCGGAGGGTATCGAGACCGAATTCGAGGCCGTCATGATGATGCATCTCGGCTGCACCGAACTGCAGGGCTATTACTTCTCGCGTCCCATCGATGCCGACGCGATGGACGAGCTGCTGCGCCGCTACGAGCCCAAGACCTTGTCGGCGACCCTCAAGTCCTCCGGCGCCTTGGCGCACGACGCAGCCTAATCATCCACTCTTGCTATTTCGCCGCCGCGGAGCGATGGCTTAGACCTCGTGCAGGTCGCAAGAGGTGACGCCTCCCGTGTCCGCGGAAACATCATCGAGCAAGGTTGCGCGCGACCCGTCCGGCAATGCCGACTACCGCTGGGCGGAATTCGATTCCGAAGCCTATTTCCAGCATTATTACGGCGAGCCGCACGCCGACGATGAGGCGGTTATCCGCCACGCCGTTGCCGCCATGAAG
>DASQLK010000232.1:0-8907 GCA_035630055.1 Methyloceanibacter sp.
GCACGGTGCGCTACACGTTCAAGGGCAACCTCGTCCGCGACCTGCCGCTGACCGTCGCGGCGCTGCCGATTTTCTCCAAGGCCTATTACGCCTCACAGCCATTCGCCGAGACGACGCTCGAGGCGCCGCTCGGCTCCGGCCCTTACGGCGTCGACAAGATCGCGCAAGGCCGCAGCATCGTCTATCGGCGCAACCCTGACTATTGGGCCAAGGATCTGCCGGTCAATCAGGGGCGCTTCAACTTCGACACGATCCGCTTCGAGTATTTCCGCGACCGCACCGCAGGCATGGAGGCCTTCAAGGCGGGCGCCTACGATCTGCGCGAAGAATTCACCGCCAAGGTCTGGGCCAGCGAATACGGCTTTCCCGCCGTGCGCGACGGCAAGGTGAAGAAAGAGACGCTGCCCGACGAAACGCCGTCCGGCACGCAGGGCTTCTTCATCAACACACGGCGCGACCAGCTGAAGGATCCGCGCGTGCGGAAGGCGCTCGATCTCGCCTTCGATTTCGAGTGGACCAACCGCAACATGTTCTATGGCGCTTACAAGCGCACCGACAGCTTCTTCGAGAACTCGCCGATGAAGGCGGAGGGCGAGCCGTCAGCGGAGGAGCGCGCGCTGCTGGAAGGGCTCGGGGTTCCTGTCCCGCCGGCCGCGCTGCAGGCCGTCTACATGCCGCCCAAGACCGATGGCTCGGGCCAGGACCGCAAGCTCCTGCGCGAAGCGGGCAAGCTTCTCGACGAAGCCGGCTGGACCGTGAAGGACGGCAGGCGCGTCAACGACAAGGGCGAGCCGCTCAAGATCGAGATCCTGATGTTCGAGCCGACCTTCGAGCGGGTGAACGCACCCTACATCAAGAACCTTAAGCTGCTCGGCATCGATGCGCGCATGCGCATGGTCGACCCGGCGCAGTATCAGCAGCGCTTGAAGGATTTCGACTTCGACGTGACGACGCAGCGTTACGGCATGCGCAGCACGCCCGGCGTTGAGCTGCGCTCCTATTTCGGCTCCGCCGCGGCGAAGCTGGATGGCTCGCTCAATCTCGCCGGGATCGACGACCCGGCCGTAGACGCGCTGATCGAGCGCGTAATCGGCGCCAAGAGCCGCGACGAGCTGACCACCGCGTCGCGCGCGCTCGACCGCGTCCTGCGTGCGAACCATTACTGGGTGCCGCACTGGTACAAGGCGTCGCACACGATCGCCTATTGGGACAAGTTCGGGCGGCCGCAAACGAAGCCACGCTTCGATCGCGGCATCCTGGATACTTGGTGGTTCGAGGATGCCAAGGCCGCGACCGTGAAGACGGCTGCCACCGGCGCGCCGGAGCCGAAGCCGGTGGATACCATCACCGTGCCTGCGCCCGAGATCGCCGCGGGGGACGCGCCGGCGGCTGCGGGGAGCGCCGCGAAAGAGGCGCCGGAGAGCGCCGCGCAGGTCGCCGAGGGCAAGCCGCATGTGCGCCGCTCGATCGTGTTCGCGATCGCTCTGCTCGGCCTCGTGGTCGTAGTGATCCTGTTCGTGCGCGCGCGCCGCGCTGCGCGCAAGAAATAGGGCGGGCGTGTTCCTTCGCGCCGCGGAATCCAGTAAGCATCGCGGTGACAATCATTTCAGAGGCGGCGCCGGGGCGGGCGGCCGCTTTGGAAAGCGCGTGACCCCGCAATGACCGCCTATATTCTCCGCCGCATCCTTCTCATCATCCCCACCATGCTCGGCATCATGCTGGTGACGTTCCTGGTGGTGCAGTTCGCGCCGGGCGGCCCGGTGGAGCGCGTCATCGCGCAGCTCACCGGCACCGACGTCGCCGCGACGGCGAAGTTCTCCGGCGGCGGCGGCGACATGGCGGGCGCGGGTCGCTCCCAGGGCGTGCCGGGCGACGTGGGCTCGGGATCGAAATATCGCGGCGCGCAGGGGCTCGACCCGGAGTTCATCAAATCGCTGGAGAAGCAGTTCGGCTTCGACAAGCCCGCCTATGAGCGCTTCCTCATCATGGTGTGGAGCTATCTGCGCTTCGATTTCGGCGAGAGCTATTTCCGCGACACGAGCGTGCTATCCCTCATCGCCGAGCGCATGCCGGTTTCGATCTCGCTCGGCATCTGGATGACGCTCATCTCCTACGCGATCTCGATCCCGCTCGGCATCCGTAAAGCGGTGCGCGACGGCTCGGAGTTCGACGTGTGGACGTCGAGCGTGATCGTGGTCGGCTACGCCATCCCAGGCTTCCTCGTCGCGGTGTTCCTCATCGTCCTCTTCGCGGGCGGATCGTTCGTGCAGATCTTCCCGTTGCGCGGCCTCGTGTCGGAGAATTGGGCAACGCTGCCCTGGCCGGAGAAGATCCTCGACTATTTCTGGCATCTCGTGCTGCCGCTGATCGCGATGTCGCTGTCCGCGTTCGCGACGACGACATTCCTCACCAAGAATTCCTTCCTGGAGGAGATCAAGAAGCAATATGTGATGACGGCGCGCGCCAAGGGCCTGACCGAGCACCAAGTGCTCTACGGCCACGTCTTCCGCAACGCCATGCTCATCATCATCGCGGGCTTTCCCGGCGCGTTCATCGGCGCGTTCTTCGCGGGCTCGCTCCTGATCGAGACGATCTTCACCCTGGACGGGCTCGGCCTTCTCGGCTTCGAATCGATCATGAACCGCGATTACCCGGTCGTGTTCGCCACGGTCTACATCTTCTCGCTGCTCGGCCTCTTCATCAATCTCGTCTCCGACCTCACCTATACGTGGGTCGATCCGCGCATCGACTTCGAGACGCGCGAGGTCTAGCCGCGATGGATGCGCCAACCGATACCGCCGTCATCCAGGAGGTCGCAGCAGCGGGCATCCCGCGCGCGCCATGGCTGACGGCGCTCAACAAGCGGCGCTGGGAGGTCTTCCGCGCCAACCGCCGCGGCTACTGGTCACTCTGGATTTTCCTCCTGCTGTTCGGGCTCAGCCTGTTCGCGGAGTTCATCGCCAACGACAAGCCGCTACTCGTGAAATACGAGGACCAGTTCTATTTCCCGATCTTCACCGCCTATCCGGAAACGGATTTCGGCGGCATCTTCGAGACCGAAGCGGACTACCGCGATCCGGTGGTGAAGGACCTGATCAAGGACTCAGGCGGCTGGATGGTCTGGCCGCCGATCCATTTCTCCTACAACACGCAGAACAAGAACCCGCCGATGGCCTTCCCGGCGAAGCCGACCTGGCTGCTCACGGCGGAGGACTGCAAGCTCGCGGTGGAGCGCGGCTTCCACCCTTGCGACGCCAGCCTCGAATATAACTGGCTTGGCACCGACGATCAGGGCCGCGACGTCGTCGCCCGCATCATCTACGGCTTCCGCCTGTCGGTCCTGTTCGGGCTGACGCTCACGCTCTTCTCTTCGATCGTCGGCGTCGCCGCGGGCGCGGTGCAGGGTTATTTCGGCGGCTGGACCGACCTCCTCTTCCAGCGTTTCATCGAGATCTGGACGAGCGTGCCGCAGCTCTATCTCCTCATCATCATCGCCGCCGTGATCGAGCCGAATTTCTGGATCCTGCTCGGCATCCTGCTGGCCTTCTCCTGGGTCGCGCTCGTGGGCGTGGTGCGCGCGGAGTTCCTGCGCGCGCGCAATTTCGAATATGTCACGGCGGCGCGCGCGCTCGGCCTCTCCAACGGCAAGATCATCTTCAAGCACCTCCTGCCGAACGCGATGGTGGCGACGCTCACCTTCATGCCGTTCATTCTCAACGGCTCGATCACGACCCTCACCTCGCTCGACTTCCTCGGCTTCGGGCTGCCGCCCGGCTCCCCGTCGCTCGGCGAACTGCTCGCGCAGGGCAAGGACAATCTGCAGGCGCCCTGGCTCGGGCTCACTGCGTTCTTCGTCATCGCCATCATGCTCTCGCTCCTCATCTTCATCGGCGAGGCGGTGCGCGACGCGCTCGACCCGCGCAAGACGCTGGTGCAGTCCTGATGCACGGCTCCCACGACCACGGCCATTCGCATGCGCATGCCAGTAGCGGCAGCGACCGCAACGAGCGGCGCATGGGGCTCGCCGCGCTCATCACCGGCGCCTTCATGTTCGCGGAGGTTGCGGGCGGCATCGTCTCGGGCTCGCTCGCGCTGATCGCCGATGCCGGCCACATGCTCACCGATTTCGCGTCGCTCGCGCTCGCCTGGTTCGGCTTCCGCCTTGCGCGCCGTCCCGCCGACTGGAAGCGCACCTACGGCTTCGACCGCTTCCAGATCCTCGTCGCCTTCGCGAACGGCCTCGCCCTCTTCGCCATCGCCGGGTGGATCGTCTACGAGGCCGTCACGCGGCTGTCGGGCACGCCGCATGTGGACGGCGGCATCATGGTCGGCGTGGCCTTCGCGGGACTTCTCGTCAATCTCGGCGCGTTCGCCCTCCTGCACGGCGCGGACCGTAACAATCTCAACGTGCGCGGCGCGGCCATTCACGTGCTCGGCGACCTGCTCGGCTCGGTGGCGGCGCTTGCGGCCGGCGCGGTGATCATCTTCACCGGCTGGACGCCGATCGATCCGCTGCTGTCGCTCCTCGTCGCGGTCATCATCGTGCGGAGCGGCTGGCAGGTGGTGGCGGACGCGGGCCATATTCTGCTTGAGGGCGCGCCGGCGGAAGTCGACACCCGCGCCATCGGGCCAGACCTCGTCGCCAACGTGCCGGGGCTCAACGAGGTGCATCACCTCCATGTCTGGTCGATCACCCAGGCGCGGCGCATGGTGACGCTGCATGCCTGCATCGGCGAGACGACCGATCCGGAGCGCGTGATCCAGGACATCAAAGCGCGCCTCATGAGCAGCTTCGGCCTCGACCACGCCACGGTCGAAATCGAGCGCGGCGAGTGCGCAGACGGGCAAGTGAAGGCATGACAAAGACAACCAGATCCAAGCAAGCGGCGAAGACACCGGCCAAGGCTGCCGCGAAGACCCGCGCCAAAGTCCCTGCGAAGCCGCAGAAGAAGGCGCGGGACAGCGGCGAGCTGGTGCGCGTCGAGGATCTTTCGGTCGCCTTCGGCAGCGGCGCGCATGAGACGATCGCGGTCAGGAACGTTTCCTTCGACATCAAGAAGGGCGAGACCGTGGCGCTGGTCGGCGAGTCCGGGTCCGGCAAGACCGTGACGGCGCTCTCCATCCTGCGCCTCCTGCCCTACCCGGCGGCGTCGCATCCCTCCGGCGCCATCTACTTCAAGGGCGAGGACGTCATCCCGCTCGCGCCGGACAATCTCCGCCATATCCGCGGCAACCAGATCTCGATGATCTTCCAGGAGCCGATGACCTCGCTCAATCCGCTGCACACGATCGAGCAGCAGATCGCCGAGGTTCTGAAGATCCATCGCGGCATGTCGGATCGTGCCGCCCGCGCCCGCGTGCTCGATCTCCTCAACAAAGTCGGCATCGACGACCCTGAAGGCCGCCTCGGCTCCTACCCGCATCAGCTCTCCGGCGGGCAACGCCAGCGCGTGATGATCGCCATGGCGCTTGCCAACGAGCCGGACCTCCTCATCGCCGACGAGCCGACGACGGCGCTCGACGTCACGATCCAGGCGCAGATCCTCGATCTCCTGCTCGCCCTCAAGGACGAGTTCAACATGGCGATGCTGCTCATCACCCACGATCTCGGCATCGTGCGCAAGATGGCGGACCGCGTCTGCGTGATGCATAACGGCGAGATCGTTGAGCACGGCGAGACGGGCGCCATCTTCGACCGTCCGCAGCATCCCTATACGAAGCACCTCATCGCATCGGAGCCGAAGGGGTCGCCGCCGGCGGCGGATGCTTCCGCGCCGGTGATCCTCAAGACTAAGGGCCTCAAGGTCTGGTTTCCGATCCGGCGCGGCTTCCTCAGGCAGATCGTCGGCTACATCAAGGCGGTAGACGGGGTCGATCTCGCCGTGCAACAGGGCCAGACCCTCGGCGTCGTCGGCGAATCCGGCTCAGGCAAGACCACGCTCGGTCTGGCGCTCCTCCGTCTCATCTCAAGCGAAGGCCCCATCGTTTATCTCGGCGACCACATCGACGGTCTCGATTCGAAGGCGATGCGGCCCTATCGCCGCGACATGCAGATCGTGTTCCAGGATCCTTACGGCTCGCTCTCCCCTCGCCTCTCCATCAGCCAGATCATCGAGGAAGGCCTCCTGATCCAGCAGCCCGGCCTCAGCCGGCATGAGCGGCGCGAACGCGTGTCGCAGGTGCTGCGGGAGGTCGGGCTCGATCCCGCGCTGCAGGACCGCTATCCGCACGAATTCTCAGGCGGGCAGCGTCAGCGCATCGCGATCGCCCGCGCGCTCGTGCTCGAGCCGAAGTTCCTGATCCTCGACGAGCCGACTTCCGCGCTCGACGTTTCGGTGCAGGCGCAGATCGTCGATCTCCTGCGCGAGCTGCAGAGAAAGCACAAGCTCGCCTACGTCTTCATCAGCCACGACCTGAAGGTCGTGAGCGCGCTCGCCAACAGCATCATCGTAATGCGGAACGGCAAGGTGGTGGAGCAAGGCACGGCGCAGGAGGTCTTCGCCAACCCGCAGACCGACTATACCAAGGCGCTGCTTGCGGCGGCCTTTGCGCTGCAAGCGACTCGGACCGCCGCCGTGGCTACGTAATCTAGGGAACAAAACTTGCTAGTCCGCGTTTTTTCCGCGCAGCACTGATCAATGCGGGAATACAAAAAAATGCGCGGTATTCTTCTATGGCTGATCGGCATCCCGATCCCCATCATTATTCTTCTCTACCTTTTTAACGTTCTCTAGTTTCAATGCGGCGGACGCACGTCATGTCGCTGCCGATGGCTTGTTTGATACGGGCCGTGGCAAGGTCGAGCGGTTCTCTCTCGACCGCCATGTGATAGGCGTTGGCGTGGAGGAGGTCTGACGGGCTCGTCATGATGCCCACATGCCCCTCCCAGAAGACGAGATCGCCGCGACGCATTTCCAGGGCGCCCTGTTCCACAGGGCGCCCGCATTCTTTCTCCTGCATGTCGGCGTCGCGGGGACAGGCGATCCCCGCCGCCTCCAGCGCAAGCTGCACGAGGCCGGAGCAGTCGAGGCCGACCGACGTGCGCCCGCCCCAGAGATAGGGCGCGCCGAGGAACTGCTCTGCGGTCCGCACATAATCCGGCGTGGGTTCGCCGACCGGGGCTGCGTGCCCCGCAAAGACGAAGCCGCCGTCGCGAAGGACGAGATATTTTCCGTCCGTGCCGATGACATCGATGCCGGCGTTCATGCTGAGCAGCGCGAGTGGCGGCGATTTTCCGTCCGGCGCGGCAAACACATAGGTCCGCAGCGCCGCGATGCGATGCGTCGGCGCGGCAAGCGCGAAACTCAATCCGCTCGCTGGCGCGTAGCCGACATAACGGTCCCGCTCCAGCTGCAGCCAGGCCCAGCCCTCGGCTTCATCGAGCACGATCGCGGTCTCGCCGAGCAATGCCTCCGTCTCCAGAAGCGCGTCCGGCCGCGGCTCGCGCCGCACGGGAAGGGCAGCCGCCGTCACCTGCTTCCGCTCGCCTTTCAGATAGCGTTCGGCACGGACGTGTTCGCGAAGAGAGTCATGGGCAAGGTCGGGACGATAAGCATGGCGGCGGGGATCCGGCAGCACGCCATTGATCACGACGCCAGCTCCTTGCGGAAATAAGCGAACAGCGCGCGCGCGGCCTGCGGCTCGCCGCCTTT
The DNA here is from genome assembly GCA_035630055.1 of Methyloceanibacter sp. GTDB lineage: Bacteria > Pseudomonadota > Alphaproteobacteria > Rhizobiales > Methyloligellaceae > Methyloceanibacter. Next base: position 7,653 of record DASQLK010000232.1, read on the forward strand.
CGGCCGTCCGGGTTGCTCGACCGGCGTCCAGCCGAAGATGTCGAGATGCACGAAGCGCTTCGCCTTCGAGACAAAGCGCTGCAGAAACAGGGCCGCCATGATGGAGCCGGCATAGCCGCCTTCGGCGATATGGTTCACGTCGGCGATCGAGCTTGAGAGCTTCTTGTCGTAGGGCGCCCAGAGCGGCATGCGCCAGAGCGGATCGCCGACCGCATCCGCCGCGCTCATCAGTCCATCCGCCACGGCGTCATCATTGGTGAAGAGCGGCGGCAAGTCGGGGCCGAGCGCCACGCGCGCCGCGCCAGTGAGCGTTGCGACCGTGATGAGATATTCGGGCTCCTCCTCGTCGGCGAAGCTGATCGCGTCGGCCAGCACCAAGCGGCCTTCCGCGTCGGTGTTGCCGATCTCGACCGTCATGCCGTTCCGGCTCGGAAGCACGTCGCCGGGACGGAAGGCGTTGCCGGCAATGGCGTTATCGGCGGCGGGGATCAGCACGCGCAGGCGCATCGGCAGTCTCGCCTCCATGACGAGAAGCGCGAAGGAGAGCGCGGCGGCGGCGCCGCCCATGTCCTTCTTCATCATGGCCATGCCGCTTGGCGGCTTGATGTCGAGGCCGCCGGTATCGAAGCAGATGCCTTTGCCGATGATTGTGACCTTCGGCCCGTGCTCGGAGCCCCAATGCAGATCGATGAGCCTGGGCGCGCGGTCGCTGGCGCGGCCGACGGCATGGATCATGGGGAAGTTGTCGGCAAGAAGCCCGGAACCTTCGGTGACTTTCACCGTCGCGTTGTAGCGATCGGCGAGCTCGCGCGCGGCGTCTTCCAGCTCGGCGGGACCGAAATCGTTGGCGGGCGTGTTGATGAGGTTGCGACCGAAATAGAGCGCCTCCGCCAGGGCGAGCACCTCGTCGAGATCGGCACCTTCGGGCAGGATGAGCCGTTTCGGCTTGTCGCTATCGTCCTTGTAGCGCGTGAAGCGGTAGAGGCCGGCGAGCCAGCCGAGCGCGGCGAGGTTGGGCTCTTCGAGCTTGGAGGCGAAACGGTAGGTGCCAGGCGGAAGAGCGCCCGGGCAGGCGCCGGTCAGAAGACGCGGCGTGGTTATGTCGCCGGCGCGGCCGGTGCCGAGCAGCACGCCGGAGATGCCGCCATCGGTCGAAGGCAGAAGAAGCACGGCACCAAGCTTCGGCGTCCAGTCGCGCGCCTCGGCCCAGCGGCGCTGGCCGATGGTGAGATCGCCGAACGCGGTGTCGTCGTCG
>DASQLK010000233.1:0-2765 GCA_035630055.1 Methyloceanibacter sp.
TCGCGCTTGCGGTCCTGCTTGGGGTTCTCGCCCTTACCTGGTGGCGCGAAGGTCACTAGGCGGCACCGCCTTCACCATCCCGCGCGCCCCCGCGAGCGAACTCTCGGCGAGTTCATGCGCCAGTAGCCGCGCCGGATCGACCGGCCCCGGCAGCGTGATCTGCCCCCGCGGCACCGGCTGAAAGCCGAAGCGGCCGTAATACGGCATGTCGCCAACGAGCAGCACCAAGCCGAATTCAAGAGCTTTGGCTTTGGCGAGGCCCTCGCTGACCAGCGCCTTGCCGTACCCATTGCCCGCCTCCGCCGGATCGACCACCAGCGGCCCGAGCAGGAGCCCGTCGCGCGCCTCCCCAATTGTAATCGCCGTGAAGCGGATGCCGCCGATTAGCCGCTCGCCGAGCCACGCGGTGAGCGAAAGCTCCGGCACCGGCGCCACGCCCTCGCGCACGCGATAGGCGCTGCGCGCGAACCGCCCCGGCCCGAAGGCCTGCGCCGACAGTTGCGCCAGCGCGGCTTCGTCGCTGTCGCGCTCAGGCTCGATATGAAACAAGGTCGTCGTCATGGCGTTATGGTCCCGGAAGGCTCTTGCGAGGGAGGCCTCGGCCGCTCCAGGAGCATCAACGCATGTCGATGACGGTGATGGAGGCGAGCGGCGAGGATTAAAGGCTGGCGCGGCAGTCGCGCAAGCGGCCTCGTCGTCGGGACAGTGTATGCAGGTCTGCGTCCATCATGGCGGCGGTGAATATCATGGCGGTCAGTCGCGGTAAAGTCGCCACGCTCGCCGCCGTCGCGTTCACGATCTCTTTATGGCCTCTTGCCACATCTTTGAATTTGCTAGAGTTATGACACGGGGGGAAGGGGCGGACAAACCTGCCTCTTATGAAGGGGGCCACGAATGGCTGACACAGCGCGCGTGCTGGTGCTCTACCACAGCTCGTACGGACATACCGAAACCTTGGCTTACGCCATCGCTCACGGCGCGCGCGCCGTCGACGGCGTGCATGTCAGCGTCAAGCGCGTGCCCGAGCTGATGCCGGAAGAGATCATGCGCAGTGCCGGCATGAAGGTGGAACAGCCCGCGCCGATCGCCGATCCGCAGGAACTCGCCAACTACGACGCCATCATAGTCGGCACGCCGACGCGCTTCGGCAACATGTCCTCGCAGATGCGGAACTTCTTCGACCAGACCGGCCCGCTCTGGGTCCAGGGCGCGCTCATCAACAAGGTCGGCAGCGTCTTTACGTCAAGCTCGACCGGCGGCGGCAACGAGACCACCATCGTCTCCGTGCAATGGACGATGCTGCATCACGGCATGATCGTGGTCGGCCTCCCCTACTCTGCCCCCGATCTTGCCGACATCAGTGAGGTAAAGGGCGGCTCGCCCTATGGCGCGGGGACCATCGCTGCACCCGACGGCTCGCGCATGCCGTCGCAGAAGGAGCTCAATCTCGCGAGCTTCCAGGGCCATCACGTCGCGAAGATCGCAAAGCGCCTCGCCGACAATCCCGAATAGCTACCAGCGCCCGTCGATCGGAGCACCGCGGAAGATCTCCGCGATCCGCCGCCGCGTGCCCTCGTCGGTGAGCGCGGGCACGGCATTGGCTGCGAACATGCCGGCCTCCGCGATCTCGCCGCGCTGCACGTAGTTGTCCGGCGTCCGCGTCCAGTGCCGTACGACGAAGACCGCGATATGGTCGCCGGGGAAATTGGAGAAGTTCGCGAAGAGGCCGTGCAGGGTCGCGGGCTGCATAAGCTGCACGCCCACCTCCTCGGCAAGCTCGCGCACGAGCGCCGTCTCCAGCGTCTCGCCCCACTCCACCCCGCCACCCGGAAAGAACCAGCCCGGCCGGTAGCTGTGCCGGATCAGGAGTACCCGGTTGTCGGCGTCGATGATCGCCCCTTGCGCGCCAAGCGTCATGCCCCGCCGCATGCGCCAGATCGGCCGCAAGGTCGCGGTGATGAGACGCGATAGTCCGGCATTGCGTGACGGCGCGGCGCTCACAGATCTCGTTCCTTAAGTGGATTTCTACTGCCTATCTATACCCAGGCGAACGCCAAGAGGAACCGCGTCGCTTCGCGTCGGTTTGGCATTACGCGCGCCAGCGGTCTACTCTCTTCGCAACCCTTCACCCCAAACCCCGTCCTCCCGTGTTCACCCTCGCGCATCTTTCCGACATTCATTTGAGCCCGATGCCGCGCGCGCGCCGCCGCGACCTCATGTCGAAGCGCATCTTCGGCTATGTGAACTGGCATCGCGGCCGCAAGCTCGTGCACCGCCGCGAAATCCTCGACCTCCTCACCCGCGATATCGTGGAGCGCAAGCCGGACCAGATCGCCGTCACCGGCGACCTCGTCAATCTCGGCCTGCCGGAGGAATTCGTTCGCGCCGCGGAATGGCTGCGCCATCTCGGCCCGCCGAGCGACGTGACCGCGATCCCCGGCAACCACGACGCCTATGTGCGACTGCATCCCGAACGCGGCACGGGCCATTGGCAGCCTTATATGAAGTCGAACGAGGCGGGCGAGCTTCTGGTGCCCACGCCGCCCACGCTGTTTCCCTTCGTGCGCCGCTACGGCGATATCGCCATCGTCGCCCTCTCGTCGGCGATCCCGACCATGCCTCTCCTCGCCGCCGGGCATTTGGGCCATGTTCAGCGCGATTATCTCGCCGATGCTCTGGAGCGGCTTCGCCAAGAGGAACCGCGTCGCTTCGCGTCGGTTTGGCATTACGCGCGCCAGCGGTCTACTCTCTTCGCAACCCTTCAC
>DASQLK010000234.1:0-13931 GCA_035630055.1 Methyloceanibacter sp.
AACGGCTTGGCCCGCGGCGGTGTCCCACTCCATGGTGGGGCTGAGGCGTGGATAGACATCCGCCCCTCCCGCCGCGATCTCCAGGAATTTGATGGACGACCCGGCGCTCGTCCGCTCGGCAATCGTCAAGCGGGCAAGAAACGCCTCGGTATCCGGATCGAGATGGGAACGGCTCACGAGAGCCGTGAGCCCGCCTGACGGCGAAGGCCGCGCGCGCAAGGGCCGCGTGTCCAAAGCGGCAAAGTCGGCGCCCGCGTCGTCCGCAATCAAACGCGCCTCGACGGCTTGCCCCGGCGCCACGGTTATGCCGAGACGCTCGTGCGCCGGAGCATATACGAGTCCGAACACGGGGCGTCCGTCGTCGATCAGCGCAATATTGAGCGTGAAGTCGTCGCGCTTGTTGATGAACTCCTTGGTGCCGTCGAGAGGGTCCACCAGAAAAAAGCGCGGCGGCAGTGGCTGCGTGCAGTCGCCGGCGGATTCCTCGGAGACGATCGGAATCGTCGGCGCCAGAGCCGCGATCGCGGTAAGCGCAATCGCCTCGGAGTCCCTGTCGGCGCAGGTGACGGGACTATTGTCGGCTTTGAACTCGACCGCGGGACCCGCTTCGTAATGGCGCATCATGGCCGCGCCGGCTCTGGCGGCGGCGGCCGTCAGCTTTGTGACCGCGGCGCCGAAATCGAAGCCCGGCACGGCCGCGCCCGACGGCGAGGTTGTCTGTCTTGGCCCTGACAAGGCACAATGCTCCAATCGGTTGATTCGCGGCGCGCGGCGGGGAAGCGCTTTGGCCGCGACCTCATGTACCAGAAATCCTGTAAGCGGCTAAACATCTCCGCCAGCGGCGGAAGAGGAGGAGAAGGCCATGACCGAGCCGACGCAACTCGGCGCTCTCGATCTGGCGGCGCTTGTCTCGAGCCGCATCTGCCACGACGTCATCAATCCCGTCAGCGCGATCACCAATGGGCTCGAGATGCTGGACGAGGAGCAGGACGAGGGCATGCGCGAGGCGGCCATGAACCTCATCCGCAAGAGCGCGGCGCAAGCGAGCGCGAAGCTGCAATTCGCCCGCATCGCGTTCGGCGCGGCGGGTTCGGCCGGGGCCGAGATCGATCTCCGCGATGCCGAGAAGGTGGCGCGGGAGTTCGTGCAGGCCATCAAGCATACGCTCACATGGCAGGGGCCGGCGGCCACCCTGCCGAAAAACAAGGCCAAGCTCCTCCTCAATCTCGTGGCGCTCGGCGTGGTGGCGCTGCCCCGCGGGGGCAATATCGACGTGGAAATCAGCGGAAATCCGCCGGATGTTGCCTTCAAAGTGCTGGCGAAGGGGCAGGCCGCAAAGCTCACCGATGAGGTCAGGGGGCTGATCGCGGGCGTCGACGGTGCCGGTGTCGATGCCCACTCGATCCAACCCTATTACGCCGGGTGCGTGGCGGCGGCGGCAGGCATGACGGTCGCGATCGAGGCCCGCGAGGGCGAGGTTGAGCTGAAAGCGGGATAATTCCGCGCCTTTGGCCGGTCCTGGTCAACGAAACGTAAACCAGAGTTCTGAGACAATACGCGTCCAGGCGCGGGCTTTCGAGCACGGTCGCCTCGATGGGGCGTGCCGGGGTGGTTGCATGGACGAGCTTCTGTCAGAATTCCTGACCGAAACGGGAGAGGGGCTCGACCTTCTCGACGTTGAGCTTGTCCGTTTCGAGCAGGATCCCAACAACGCCGACCTCTTACGCACGATCTTCCGCCTGATCCACACGGTCAAAGGCACCTGTGGCTTTCTCGGGCTTGACCGGCTGGCCAGGCTGAGCCACGCGGCCGAAACGCTGATGGGGCAATATCGCGACGGCGCGTCCGTCACGGTCGACGGCGTCACCGTGATTCTCGCCACGATCGACCGCATCAAGCAGATTCTGGCCGCGCTCGAGCGCGAGGGCGCGGAGCCGCAGGGCTCGGACGCCGATCTCATTGGCGCGCTGGACGATCTGGCGCTCGACCAGGCGAGCGGTCCCACATTCGATCTCGACGACGCTTCCACCGCGGATACCGCTGCCTGGCTTGCCGACGCCGATGCCGAGATCCGCGAGGCGGGTGGCAACGGCCTGCCGCAGGGGGCGCCATCGGCCGAAGCGGAGAGCGGCGAAGTCGCGGCGCGGTCACAAAGCGTGCGCGTCAACGTCGATACGCTCGAACATCTCATGACGATGGTGAGTGAGCTCGTGCTCACGCGCAATCAGCTCATGGAGATCGTGCGCCGCACCGGCGAGGGCGAATTCAAGTCCGCCCTGCAGCGGCTCTCGTCCGTGACCGCCGAGCTGCAGGAGGGCATCATGAAGGCCCGCATGCAGCCGATCGCCAATGCGTGGCAGAAACTGCCGCGGCTGGTGCGTGATCTCAGCGTCGATCTCGGCAAGAAGATCGACCTCGAAATGCTTGGCGGCGATACCGAGCTCGATCGCCAGGTGCTGGAGATGATCCGCGATCCGCTTACGCATATGGTCCGCAATTCCGCCGACCACGGACTGGAGACGCTGCAAGAGCGCATCACCGTAGGCAAGCCGCAAACGGGGCTCATCAAGCTTAGCGCGTACCAGCAGGGCGGCTACATCGTCATCGAGGTCACGGACGACGGGCGCGGTCTGAACCTCGCAAAGATCCGCGCGAAAGCGCTGGAGAAGGGTATCGTCACCCTCTCCGAACTCGACCGCTATAGCGATCATGACATCCATCAGCTCATCTTCCGGCCCGGCTTCTCCACCGCAACAGCGATCAGCGAAGTGTCGGGGCGGGGCGTCGGAATGGACGTGGTGCGGACGAATGTCGAGTTGATCGGAGGGACGGTCGAGCTTGCCTCGACATCGGACGCCGGCACAACCTTTGTCATCAAGATTCCGCTTACGCTTGCCATCGTGGCTGCGCTGATCGTGGAGACGTGCGGTCAGCGTTTCGCCGTTCCGCAATTCAGTGTCGTCGAGCTCGTGCGCGCAGGGGACCGCTCGGATCATCCGATCGAGCTGATCAACGGGGCGGCGGTCATGCGGCTGCGCGACCGCCTGCTGCCATTGTTGGACCTTTCGCGCATCCTCGATTTGCAAGGCGCGGATGCGGCGCAAGAGCGGACCAAAGGCGATATTCTCACCGTGGTGGTGATGCAGATCGGATCGCATCGGTTCGGCGTGCTGGTGGACAGCGTGTTCCGGACCGAGGAAATCGTGGTGAAGCCGCTGTCGAATCTGTTGCGGCATGTGCACATGTTCTCCGGCACGACCATCCTCGGCGATGGCAGCGTCATCATGATCATCGATCCCAACGCGCTTGCCGCCGCATCTGGATCGCTCGAAAAGCACAGCGCCGAATCCGCCGAGGCTGAGCCTGTCGCGGACAAGGACAAGGCGCAGGATGTGATGCCGATGCTGCTGTTCCGTGCCGGAACAGACGCGTTGAAGGCCATTCCGCTGGCGCTCATCACGCGCCTCGAAGAGATCCGTCTGGATGAGATAGAGCGCTGTAACGGCGATGACGTCGTGCATTACCGAGGCGCCTTGATGCCACTAGTGGATGTCGGCGGAAATGCCGGGCGCGTGCACGAGGGCGTGCGGCCGGTTCTGGTCTTCACCGAGGGCGGGCGGCCCGCTGGGCTCGCCATCGACGAGATCGTGGATATCGTGGAAACGCCCCTCTCCATCGAGATCCGGGCGGACGAACCCGGCTTGATCGGCGCTGCCATCATCAATGGGAATGCGGTGGAGATTGTCGACGTTTCGCATTATCTCGGCGATCGTCTCGGCGGTCGGCTCTTCAGCCAGCCGAGTGCCGCGCGCGGCATGTCGCGGCTGCTCCTCGTCGACGATAGCCAGTTCTTCCGCAACATGCTTGCGCCCCTCCTGATGGCTGCGGGCTATGACGTGACGCTCGCCGGCTCGGCCGACGAGGCGCTCGCCATGAAGGACCGCGGGCAGTCATTCGACCTCATCATCAGCGATCTCGACATGCCGGGGATGGACGGGATTGCGTTTGCCGGGCACGTCAAGAGTGATCCGGCCTGGAGCGGCACGCCGCTCGTCGCTCTGTCATCCTATGCCAATCCAAGCGTCATCGAGCGCAGCCGGGCGGCGGGCTTCGTCAGCTATGTCGGCAAGTTCGACCGACAGCGGCTCATGGATACGCTGCAATCGTTCAGCAAAGAGTGGGGGTCCGCGGCATGACCGACGGGAGCGTGGAAGCAAAGACGGGCTTCGTGACGGTCAGGACCGCCGGTCAGCTATTCGGCCTGGGCATTGCCCAGGTGCGCGACGTCTTCGTGCCCAAAGGGCTGTCGACGGTGCCGCTCGCGCCGCCGGAGGTTGCGGGTCTGCTTAATCTGCGCGGGCGGATCGTCACCGCTATCGACCTTCGCCTCCGGCTCGGCCTGCCGCGGCGCGAGGCGGACGCGAGCCGCATCGCTATCGGGATCGAGGAACGTGGTGAATTGTACGGGCTGCTGGTCGACGAGGTTGGCGATGTGCTGTGGGTCACATCCGCCACCTTCGAGGCCAATCCGGTCAATCTCGATCCGCGCTGGGCGCAAATATGCGCCGGCGTGCATCGGCTCGATGGGGGCCTCATGGTCGTTCTCGATGTCAATCGCGTGCTTGATTTGAATCACTTGGGGGTTGCTGCCTAACGGCCGTGCATGAGCGGCGTGGAGGAAGGGCGATGAAACATTGCTTGGTCGTGGATGACAGCGCCGTCATCCGCAAGGTTGCGAGGCGGATCCTCGAAGAGATGCAGTTCTCCGCTTCCGAAGCAGAGAACGGTCAGGAGGCGCTCGACCAATGCCGGATGTCGATGCCGGATGTGGTCTTGCTCGACTGGAACATGCCGGTGATGGACGGCATCGCGTTCCTCGTGGCGTTGCGAAAGGAGCAGAACGGCACGGACCCGAAAGTGATCTTTTGCACCACGGAGAACGACGTGGAGCACATCACCCGGGCCATCACCGCGGGCGCCAACGAATACATCATGAAGCCCTTCGACCGCGACATCATCGAAGCGAAGTTTCATGAGGTTGGGCTTCTCTAAACATCCATGACCTTGCTCGCGCCAAAAGAGGCCGGTACGGCCTTGCCGTTACCACCAGGCGAACGACCGCCGGGGCACAGGCCGATCCGCGTCATGGTGGTCGACGACTCTGCCGTGGTGCGCGGGCTCGTCTCACGCTGGATTGAGCAGGAGCCCGGTATCGTCGTCGTAGCGCGCCATGCGAACGGCAAGCTCGCGGTCGACGACGTGGCGCGCAGCGCGCCGGACGCGGTGCTGCTCGACGTGGAGATGCCGGTCATGGACGGCCTCGAGGCGCTGCCGCTCCTCTTGAAGGCGAAGCCGGGCGTACGCGTGCTGATGGTCTCAACCCTCACCAAGCGCAACGCGGAAATCAGCTTTCAAGCCTTGGCGCTCGGCGCGTTCGATTACGTTCCAAAGCCGGATTCAAACCGCGAGATCACGATCTCTCCCGACTTCCATCAGGAGGTCATCCGCAAGATCAAGGCGCTCGGCCGCGCACGCACTGCGGGCGGCGCCTCGGCGGCAGCGGATCCGGCTGCGCCGCCACGGCGGCTCAATTTCAACCTCCGGCCCTTTTCGCTCGTGCCGCCGCGGGCGATCGGCATCGGGAGCTCCACAGGCGGGCCGGAAGTGCTGGGACGCATTTTGGCGAGTTTGACGCCGGCGCTCGATCGCACCCCTATCCTCGTTGCGCAGCACATGCCGCCGATGTTCACCGCCATTCTCGCCGAGCGCCTGCAACGCCTCACGAGCCGCGAGGCGAAGGAGGGGGAGGATGGCGAAGCGGTCAGGCCGGGCACGATCTATGTGGCCCCCGGCGGCCACCACATGACGGTCGTTCGCGCCAATGGGTCACGGCTCAGGATCAGCCGGGAGGCGCCGGTGCATTTCTGCCGTCCCGCCGTCGACCCCCTGTTTGCAAGCATGGCCGCCGAGTTCGGACCGGCCACGCTCGGAATCGTTCTGACCGGAATGGGGCATGACGGCGCGGCTGGTGCGCGCGCCATTGCCGACCGGGGAGGGACGGTCCTTGCGCAGGACGAGGCCTCCAGCGTGGTGTGGGGCATGCCAGGGGCCGCGGCAGCCGTCGGCGCGTGCGCCGCGATCCTGCCGCCCGCGGAGATCGCCGCAACAGCGGCCGAACTGCTGCAGGGGAAGCGGCAATGAGGACGCACGAATTCGCTCTCCTGCAGCGGATCCTGAAGGAGCATTCCGGCATCAATCTCTCACCGGATAAACAGGACCTGCTGGAAGGGAAGCTGCGGCCGCTCCTCAAGGAGTTGGCGCTTCCGTCGATTGCTCACCTTGCCGCCCTGTTGGTGAAGCCCGGCAGCGAGCCGTTGCGCTCGCGGGTTGCGCAGGCCGCGTCGGTGCAGGAATCGTATTTCTTCCGCAACAAGGCACCCTTCCGCTATTTCGCGGATGTGATGCTGCCAGCGCTGATGCAGGCTCGCAAAAGCTCGAAGCACATCAGGGTCTGGTGCGCCGCAACGTCGAGCGGGCAAGAGCCTTACTCGCTGGCTATGGAGCTTGCGGAAAAGGGGAACGAGCTCGCCGGCTGGAATATCGAGATCATTGCGACCGATTTCGCGCGCTTTGCGCTGCAAAAGGCGCGCAAGGGGATCTACAGCCAGTTCGAGGTGCAGCGCGGCCTGCCGATCTCCCTGCTGGTGAAATATTTCACCAAGACTGACGGGGGCTGGGAGATCTGTCCGGGAATCCGCTCCCGCGTACAGTTTGCCGAGCACAATCTCATCGCCGAGCACGACTCGCTCGGAACATTCGACGTCATATTCTGCCGCAACGTGCTTCTCTACTTCGACGAGGTCACCAAGCGTGCGGTGCTGTCGCGCCTGGCGGGGCGCCTGGCGAGCGACGGCTATCTGGTTCTCGGCTCTGCCGAGACTACGACGGGTCTCAGTACCGATTTCTCGCCTGCGCCGGGAGGTCAGCACGGCATCTTCGTGCTGTCCCCGCAGACCCAGGCGGCTAGAGCTTGGCTTGAACAGGGATCCTGGGGTCGCGCCGGCGGCGGCAGTTTGCGTGAAGCAACGCCACACGCAACGGCCAAGCACGCGACCTGACGCAAAGAAAATGCCCAGGCCGAAGCCTGGGCATTTCTCAAATCAGCAAATGCAATCGATCGGTCAGGCGGCTTCGGACTCATCCTCCGGGTTGCGCAGCACGTAGCCGCGGCCCCAGACGGTCTCGATGTAATGCTTGCCACCGGTCGCAGCTGCGAGCTTCTTGCGCAGCTTGCAGATGAACACGTCGATGATTTTGAGCTCGGGCTCGTCCATGCCGCCATAGAGGTGGTTCAGGAACATCTCCTTCGTCAGGGTCGTGCCCTTACGCAGGGAGAGAAGCTCCAGCATTTGGTATTCCTTGCCCGTCAGGTGCACGCGCTGGCCGTTCACGTCGACGGTCTTGGTGTCGAGATTGACCCTGAGACCGCCCGTCTGGATGACGGACTGCGCATGGCCCTTGGAGCGGCGGACTATCGCATGAATGCGCGCCACCAGCTCATCCTTGTGGAAGGGCTTCGTCATATAGTCGTCGGCGCCAAAGCCAAGGCCGCGCACCTTGTCCTCGATTCCGGCGAGACCCGACAGAATGAGGATCGGGGTCTGGACCTTGCTTACCCGCAGGGTCTTCAGCACCTCGTAACCGCTCATGTCCGGCAAATTAAGATCTAAGAGGATGATGTCGTAGTCGTAGATCTTACCCAGATCCACACCTTCCTCGCCCAAGTCGGTCTTGTAGACATTGAAGCCTTCCGACTGGAGCATCAATTCGATGCTCTGGGCCGTCGCGCTATCATCTTCGATCAGAAGAACCCGCATTTCATTCCCCCGTCTTCTCGCAGTTCCTGCTCATCCCCTGACCCAACGCAACGCTTATTGGTTAATTTCGAATCAAGAAGTTAACGGCCAATAGTTAACAAAAGCTAATCGCATGGCGAATGGAAACAACCGCGCGAACGCGCCGCCGCATCAGTTAAATGCCACCCATATGGTTTACTGGCCCTTAATCCCTGTCGGCGAAGATCAGTCCCAGAGAGGGGCGGGGGCTCCGATCAGCGCTTTCGTTGGTTTCGCGTCGAGGCGGTCATGCTGGCTTTGTGCTTGGAATTCGGTGGCCGATGTCGCGCAGACGCGGCCGACCATATAGGCGGATCTTCCCGCGCACGCGCCGGCCTTTCCTGCATTCCTCACATGTCGCGGTTCAACGAGAGACGGGTCTGATCGGGCCCGCTGGCACGAGTTTTGAACATCACCCCATTATCCGATGCGGGTTGAGTACGAGGGCAATTATGAAGTCACGGGATGCACTGATCCGGTTGAAGCGCTTCGACGTCGAGGAGAAGCGGCGCAAGGTCGCCGAGATCGAGCTCATGATCGCCGAGTTCAATCAGATGGCGATCGATCTCGATCGTCAGATCGCAATTGAGCAGGAGCGCGCGGGCATCACCGACGTCAATCACTATGCCTATCCGACCTTCGCGAAGGCCGCTCTGCAGCGGCGCAACAATCTGTCCGCCTCCGCCGTGGACCTCGAGAACCAGCTCGAAGCGGCGCGGCAGACGCTGGGCGATGCTCTTGAAGATCTGAAGAAAATGGAGCTTCTCGAGGAGCGCGATGCCGAGCGCGTCCGGCTGGAACAGGCCCGCACGAGCCAGCCCAGCCTCACGGCGGGGGCGACTCACCGCGCCGCGAGCTAATCCGCCGGGCCTTTCTGAAATAAGAGCCCAAAAAGCGCCACGGCTTGCAGGCCATCTTGCCATGGGCCGTTCGGTGCTATCATCGGCCTTTCGCAGGGCGGAGCGGAGAAGCCATGCCATCTTTCGATGTGGTCTCGAAGATTGAGTTGCCCGAAGTCGAGAACGCCATCGCCAATATGACGCGGGAGATGGGCCAGCGTTACGACTTCAAGAACTCGACGGCGACGGTCGAGCTCAAGGACGGGGCCATCCTCCTCAACGCGGATGACGACTTAAAGCTCAAGCAGATGCACGAGCTGCTGCAGGGCCACCTCGCGCGCCGCAAGATCGAGACGGGCGTGCTCGACTATCAGGCCGTGGAGAAGGCTGCCGGACAGGCCGTGCGCCAGAAGGTGGTGATTCGGCAGGGTATCGATCGCGAGCTTGCCAAGACGCTGGTGAAGGAGGTCAAGGACAGCAAGCTCAAGGTCCAGATCTCGGTCCAGGGGGACGAGCTCAGGGTCACCGGCAAGAAGCGGGACGACCTCCAGGCGGCGATCCAGCATCTGAAGTCGCTGTCGGTCGAGCAGCCGCTGCAATACGTGAATTTTCGCGATTAGGTTTCCACGGTGGGAATAACTTGGCACGCGCGATCCTGACACTGTCGATGCTGTTGGCGGCCTGCGTCGTCCTTGCCGGATGCGGCGGCGGACGTTCCGTTACGCCGGCGCCGGAAGCGGCGGTGGATACCGCGGCCGAGGCGACCGCCAGCATCAGCCGCGTGTCAATCGCACGCGCGAAGCCGATCGATGCCTATGTGCTGCTCGGCGGACGCATCAAGAAGTGCTGGTTCAATCCGGTGGCGCCGCTCCTGCCCGATCACGTCTATCGTGCCGACGTCTCGCCGGACAGCAGCAAGGTCAAGATCACCGTGCACGAGAAACAGAATCTCGGCCGCGCCGGCGCTTCGACCTATGCGATCGACTTCCGGCAGGAAGGGCCGTCAACCGTCATCGTCACAGAGAACCGCAAGATGACCCCGGAGCTTGCGGCCAAGATGCAGTACGACATCGATCGCTGGAAGCGGGGTGAGCCGGACTGCAACAAGATCATGCCGCCCGCTCTTCCGGCAGCGCCCGCGCCCGCGAAAGATGCGAAGGCGGAGCGCTAGGCTTCCGCGAAGAGATGCACGATCTGAAAGCCGGCTTCGGCCGCCATGCGGTCGGCCACGATCAGCCGGTGGCAGGTGTTCGGATCGCGCTCGAAGCAGAGCAGGCAGGCGGGTTTGTCAGCGGCAAGGGCCATCGCCTCGCTCAAGTCGAGGAGGGCATCCGGCTCCTCCATATGAGCGCGGAAGATTTCCTCGAAGGTCGCATGATCGCCGCCACGCGCAGCCTCGCGGCCGGCTTTCGGCGTTCCAAGGCCGCGCAGATGCCGATAGGCGATGCCCGTCTCATTGAGATGCGCGGCCAGCTGATTCTTGGAGAAGCCCTTCTTGCGCGAGATCGGCACGGCCCGGACGTCGAGCACCAGCGCGACACCGGCATCGCGTAACGCCGCGAGAAGGGCAGGCAGGCTTCCGCCTTCATAGCCGATGGTGAAGAGCGTTCGCGATTGATCCATGCGCGAGCACTAGCACTCGAGCAAAAGGACGCGAAGGATGCCGGTCTGGGTTTAAGCCTTAGCCGCCGCGATATTCCTGCACGCGCGTTGCGCGCAGGCCGGGCAGTCCGTGCTTGTCGATCGACCGCTGCCAGCTCAGGAACTCGTCGACGGTGAGCGTATAGCGCTCACACGCCTCTTCCAGGCTGATGAGGCCACCGCGCACTGCGGCGACAACCTCCGCCTTGCGGCGGATCACCCAGCGCTTGGTGTCCCTGGGGGGAAGGTCGGCCACTGTGAGCGGGCTGCCATCCGGCCCAATCACGTACCTCACCCGCGGCCTGTAATGTTCGGTCATCGTACTTATTACTCACTCTCGATGAGCCTGTTTGTTCAGTGAAACTACCAAGCCCCATTTAAGATTTGCCTAAGGTAGCCGGTAAAGGAACCAGCAAAGAATCCGCGAAAACTAGCTGTTTTAGCTTGCGCATTTGGATGTCCAACCGGCACCAAATTGCGCCCCGCCGGGCGCCCGCCTTTGCTTGCTTAAGACCTTGGTGATGCCTATGTTCGCCGTGATAAGGGGCCGAAAGAGCGGTTTTTCCTGTGCCGGTATTGGGCACCGGCAGCGCGATACATTCCAAAACGAGACCTGAGCCCGTGGCATCCGTCCAGTCCACAGTCCTTAACAGCCTCCACCTTCCGGGCCGTCCCGCCGACACCCGCGTCGTCGTCGCCATGTCTGGCGGAGTCGATTCGTCGGTTGTCGCGGGCCTCCTGAAGGAGGCGGGCTACGACGTCGTGGGCATCACGCTGCAGCTTTACGACCACGGCGAAGCCGTTGGCCGCAAGGGGTCGTGCTGTGCCGGCCAGGACATCCAGGACGCCAGACGGGTCGCAGCAACGCTCGACATTCCGCATTACGTGCTCGACTACGAGGCCCGCTTCGCCGAGGCGGTGATGGGCGAGTTCGCCGACAGCTATCTGCATGGCGAGACGCCGGTTCCTTGCGTCGCCTGCAACCAGAAGATCAAGTTCCGCGATCTCTTGCAGACGGCCGAGGGCCTGGGCGCCGCAGCGCTCGCCACCGGCCATTACGTCCGCAGCGCCCCGGGTCCACAGGGTTGGCAGTTGCATCGCGCCAGGGATCACGAGCGCGACCAGAGCTACTTTTTGTTTGCCACCACGGCCGCTCAGCTCGGCTTCTTGCGCTTCCCCCTCGGCGACCTCGAGAAGCACGAGACCCGGGAGCTGGCGCGCAGGTTCGGCCTGAATGTGGCGGAGAAGTCCGACAGCCAGGACATCTGCTTTGTGCCGACCGGCCGCTATACGCAAGTGATCGAGCGGCTGCGCCCGGGCGCCGCGGAGGCGGGCGACATCGTCCACATCGACGGGGGCGTGCTCGGCCGTCACGGCGGCATCATCAATTACACGATCGGCCAGCGCCGCGGCATCGGCGTTCCCTCGAGCGAGCCGCTTTACGTGCTGAAGCTAAACGCGGAGCGGCGCGAGGTCGTCGTCGGTCCGCGTGCGTGCCTGCGGGCCGACCGCCTGTCCTTGCGCGACGTGAACTGGCTCGGGGACGAGCCGCTTTCCGCCTTCGCCGCGAGCGGCAAGGAGGTGCTGGCCCGAATCCGTTCGGCCGGCGCGTTGCAGCCGGCGACGATCCATGAGGAAAACGGCGCGGTTCTGGTCGAACTGGCCAGCGGCGAAGAGGGTGTCTCGCCAGGACAGGCCTGTGTGCTCTATGATACCGAGGACGGCGGACAGAGGCTTTTGGGCGGCGGATGGATTACCTCCGCGCACGGTACACGTGAGTTGAGAGAGGGCCGCGACCGATCGCCGGCAAGGCTCGATATGAGAGAGCCGCTGGCGGTGGGGTCGCGATAGCCGCGCAGGTGCGGCACTGACATTGGAGGGTCGCGTTGGCTTCGAGAGCATCCGTCATGGACATTTCTGCCGTGCGCCACGCTTATCGCCGTTGGGCGCCCGTATACGACTTCACGTTCGGTCAGGTCGCTGAGGCCGGCCGCAAGCATTCCGTCGAGATCATCAATCGCCGCAAGGGCAGGGTGCTCGAGGTCGGTGTCGGTACCGGGCTGTCGCTGCCCTGTTACGGCAGCCACCTCACCATCACGGGCATCGACCTGTCCCCGGAGATGCTCGACAGGGCGCGCGAGAAGGTGGCGAAGCACAAGCTCGCGAATGTCGTCGGCCTGCATGAGATGGATGCGAGCGCGCTCGCGTTCCCGGATGAGAGCTTCGATACCGTCGTGGCCATGTATGTCATGACGGTGGTGCCGGACCCCGAGCGGGTCATGCGGGAGCTCGAACGCGTGTGCGCGCCCGGGGGCGAGGTGCTTCTCGTCAACCACTTCAGTCAGGAGGAAGGCATCCGGGGCTGGTTCGAGCGCAAGCTCGCGCCGTTCGCCGATCTTCTCGGCTGGCATGCCGTTTTCGGTGTCGACAAGGTGATGGTGTGCGAAGATCTTCGCCTCGCCGAGCGCCGGACCATGCGTCCGTTCGGCCTCTTCACCATGATCCGCTTCGTGAAGCAGCCGGGTTACGGCCGCCTGCCGCAGTCGATCGCGGAGGTCATGCCGGAGAAGCGCTTGGCGGCGCGGCCGCGCATCGTCGAGCCGCTGCGGGTGAAGCTCAAATGGCAGCTGGCGCGCACGCTCGTGCAAGGCCGCCGTTTCCTTGACACCCGTTACTGGCGCTCCTTATATCGCCGCCTTGCCAATCAGACGGCGGAGTGACAGAAATCGCGGCTGCGGGGCGCGCTGCCCCGGCGGTCTTGGCGATTGTCCGGCGCCTAAGGCGGAGTAGCTCAGCTGGTTAGAGCAGCGGAATCATAATCCGCGTGTCGGGGGTTCGAGTCCCTCCTCCGCTACCAATTCGAGTCCCTCCTCCGCTACCAATAAGATCAATGCGTTAGCCGCCCGTGATGGGAGCTGGCCGGGTCTGTCCCCCCGGCGCTTTACGCTTTCTTGAGTTGCCAGGGCTAGACTTCCGGGCTTCCAATCTCAGCATAAAAGCTTCCGCCGTGGCCCGAAACCGAAGCATCGAAGATGCCATGCTCCTCACAGGGGGCATGATCATCGCGACCTTGCTCGCTATGAACTTCGACCTGTTCCACAGCGTCGGGGACATTTCCGAGCAAGAAGCCCGAATTACCATCGCCGAGGGGATGGCGCTCACGGTTCTGTTGGGTGTCGGTGTCGCCATCTTCGCTTGGCGCCGCAAGAGTGAGGCCGCGCAAAGCGACGACCTAAAGAATGAAGTCGAGAGCCTGCGCGATGCCGCAGTCCGCGATCCGTTGACAGGTCTCTCGAACAGGCGCGCCGTGCTGGACGCGCTGCGCCGGGCGGCAAAAGAGGGCCGTCAGTTCGCGCTCTTCATCCTCGATCTTAATCATTTCAAGCGTCTCAATGACGAGTTCGGGCATGCGCGGGGCGACCGCGTGCTCGAGGTTGTCGCGAAGCGCCTTCGCTCCGCGGCAAGGCCGGGCGATGTGCTGGCGCGGCTTGGCGGCGACGAGTTCGGGCTCATTGCCTGGGCTGTGGATCGCGACGCCTGCGAGCAGATCGGAGCG
>DASQLK010000235.1:0-4634 GCA_035630055.1 Methyloceanibacter sp.
GACAAATTCAAGATCGGCTCGACCGTGCAGCTGACAACGGACGCCTTTACCGGCCAGACCTTCACCGGCGAGGTCGAAGCCTTCGATGCGCGCCTCAATCAAGACACGCGGACGCTCATGGTGCGGGGCAAGATCCCGAACCCGGATCGGAAGCTCTTGCCCGGTATGTTCGCCAATGTTGCGGTCCTCGCCGGCGAGCCCAAGGACATGGTGACGGTGCCGCGCACTGCGGTGACCTACACTCTCTATGGCGATAGCGTATGGGTCGTTGTGCCGGACGATAAGCCGGCGCAGGTAGATAAGCCGACCGCCGAGGCAACCCCGGGTTCCGCGATCGCCGCCGATGGGCCGCAAACGGAGCGCAAGCTCAAGGCTGAGCGGCGCTTCGTCCGCGTTGGACAGACCCAGGCGGACCGCGTCTCGATCCTCGAAGGCGTGAAGGCCGGAGAGGAGGTCGTGACCAGCGGCCAGCTCAAGTTACAGCCGGGCGCTGCGGTCAAGGTCGACAATGCGGATGCTTTGAAGGCCCCGGCGGAGCTTCCGAAGCAGTAGGCACCATGCGCTTTACAGACATTTTCATTAAGCGGCCCGTGCTGGCCACGGTGGTGAGCCTTCTGATCCTGCTCGTCGGCGCGCAGGCGGGCTTCAAGCTGCCCATCCGGCAATATCCCGAGCTGTCGAATACGACGATCACGATCCTGACGTCCTATCCGGGCGCCAACGCCGACCTCATCCAAGGCTTCATCACCGTTCCGATACAGCAGGCGGTCGCGAGCGCGGAAGGCATCGATACGCTCGTCGCGTCGTCGAACCAGAATGTCAGCACGGTCACGCTCAACCTCAAGCTCGATGCCGACCCGGACCGTGCGATGACGGACGTGCTTTCCAAGCTCGCGCAGGTGAAGGGTATCCTGCCGCGCGAGGCGAACGACTCGGTGGTCACCAAGCAGACCGGCGAGGGCTACGCCCTCATGTATCTGTCCTTCAATTCGAAGGAGATGACCTCGTCGCAGATCAGCGACTATCTCACGCGCGTCGTGCAGCCGAGGCTGCAAACGATCGGCGGGGTGGCGAAGGCCGAGCTTCTCGGCGGGCAAGTGTTCGCCATGCGCATCTGGCTCGATCCCGACCGCATGGCGTCCCTCGGCGTGACGCCGCTCGATGTGCGCTTGGCGCTCGCCAACAACAATTTCACGTCCGCCCCAGGGCAGGTGAAGGGCGACTTCGTCGAGACCAATATCGATGCCAAGACGTCGTTGAAGAGCCCGGAGGCTTTCGGCGAGCTCGTCGTCATCCAGAAGGGCGACGCGCTCATCAAGCTCTCCGATGTGGCCGATATCGAGCTCGGCCCGCAGAACTCAGACTCGTCTTCCGCATTCGATGGGCTGAAGGCGGTGTTCATCGGCGTCTATTCCACGCCGACGGCCAATCCCCTCACGGTGATCACGGACGTGCGGAAGGCCGTGCCCGACATTCAGAAAGAGCTGCCGCCCGGCCTTGAGGCTGCGGTCGCCTACGACGCCACCAACTTCATCCGCGCCTCGATCTGGGAAGTGGTGAAGACGCTCGGCGAGGCGGCGGTCATCGTCATCGTGGTGATTTTCCTGTTCCTCGGCAATCTGCGCTCCACCATCATCCCGATCGTCACCATTCCGCTGTCCCTCGTCGGCGTGCTTGCCATGCTGTACGGGCTTGGCTTTTCCATCAATCTCATGACGCTGCTCGCGCTCGTATTGGCCATCGGCCTCGTGGTCGACGACGCCATTGTCGTGGTCGAGAACATTTATCGCCATATCGAAGAGGGGATGCGCCCCTTCGATGCGGCAATCGTCGGCGCGCGCGAGATCCTGTTTCCGGTCATCGGCATGACCGTCACGCTCGCCGCCGTGTTTGCGCCGATCGCGTTCGTCTCCGGCCTCACAGGCACGCTATTCCGCGAATTCGCGCTGACCCTTGCGGGGGCCGTGGTCGTTTCGGGCATCGTCGCGATCACGCTGTCGCCGATGATGTGTTCGCTCTTGCTGAAGCCGCACGCGGGGCAGAGTGGGGGGCTGACCGGCTGGCTCGACCGCCGCTTCGAGGGCCTCAAGAACCGCTATCAGCGCCGGCTGCACGGGACCATGAACTACCGACCGGTGACGATCCTGGTGCTCGCCGGCGTCATTGCCGGGACCGGCTTGATGTACATGACGACGCAGCGCGAGCTCGCGCCCGAAGAGGATCAGGGCATCCTTTTCAGCATCGTCAAGACGCCGCAATACGCCAATCTCGATTATCTCGAAGACGCCACATCGCAGCTCAACCGCGCGTTCAGTTCGGTGCCGGAAAAGGAGCACGTCTTCGCCATCAACGGCATGGGCAACGTGCACCAGGGCTTTGTTGGTCTCCTGCTCAAGCCCTGGGACGAGCGTACGCGCACTCAGAAGGAAGTGCTGCAGGAGCTGCAGCCGAAGATCAGCGCCATCGCCACGGCCCAGGCAATCTCATTTTCGCCACCGGCGCTGCCGGGCTCGACGGGCGGGCCGCCGGTGCAATTCGTCATCACCACGACGCGCGACTTCCGGCAGCTCGCGGATGTGCTTGCGGACGTGGAGAAGTCCGCGCGCGAAAGCGGGCTCTTCATCTTCTCCGACTCCGACCTCAGATTCGAGACGCCGCAGATCGAGTTCAACATCGACCACGCCAAGGCGAACCGCCTCGGCATCACCATGGCGGATATCGGCAACTCGCTCGCCACTCTGCTTGGCGGCAACTACGTCAATCTGTTCGACATGTACGGGCGGTCCTACCAGGTCATTCCGCAGGTGCCGCGCGAATACCGCGTCGATGCGAACTGGCTAACGCGTTATCAGGTGCGGACCGGCTCAGGCGCGCTCGTGCCGCTGTCGAACATCGCCACCGTCACGCAGAAGGTGCAGCCCAACTCCCTCACCAATTTTCAGCAGCTCAATTCCGCGACGCTCAGCGCGGTCCCGTTCCCGGGCCGGACAGTGGGCGAAGCCATCGACTTTCTGAAGCAAAAGGCGGCCGACAGTTTTCCCGAAGGCTTCTCTTATGACTTCCAGGGGGAGAGCCGGCAGTTCGTGCAAGAGGGCAACACCCTTGTTTACACGTTCATCTTCGCGCTGGTGATCATCTTCCTGGTTCTGGCCGCGCAATATGAAAGCTTCCGCGATCCGCTCATCATTCTCATCGCCTTGCCGACGTCGATCTTCGGGGCGCTGCTGCCCCTCAACGCCGGCCTCGCGACGGTGAACATCTATACGCAGATCGGTCTCGTGACGCTGATCGGGCTCATCTCCAAACACGGCATCCTGATGGTGGACTTCGCCAATAAGCTGCAGGAGGAGAACGGCTATTCGCGCCGCGCCGCGATCGAGGAGGCGGCGGCCATCCGGTTGCGTCCGATCCTGATGACGACGGCGGCGACGGTGGTCGCGATGATCCCGCTTCTCATCGTGGGCGGCGCGGGCGCCGCGGCACGCTTCAATATCGGCGTTGTGATTGCTGCGGGCATGACCATAGGCACGTTGTTCACGTTGTTCGTCACGCCGGCGGTCTACAGCTATATCGCGCGTGACCGGCAGACCCTGCGTCGCGATGCCGGCGACGTGTCGGCCGAGGCGGAAGCGGCGGCAGCCGAGCTGGCCCGAGACGAGGAGCCTGTCGCGGAAGGACCTACCGTGCCGCGCGGCGATGTTTCGGTCCGGGGCGAGCCCGTCGAAGCGCCATTGGCCTGGAATAAGGAGGATGCCCTGTCGTCGGAGGCCCGCGCCTTCAGCTCAGCGGCGGAGGCTGCCGGGCGGGAAGACGATCTCCGCGAAAAGCGCGCCAAACGCCCGCCAAAGCGCCGGCGCTACCCCTCTGCAGCCGAGTAGCCTTGGGCGCCCCGCGCCGGTTTACTCCCTGAAGGCAAGCCTTTAGAAAGCCCAGGCCGCTATTGGGGGCCATATAATGTTCAAAAAGATTTTGATCGCCAACCGCGGCGAGATCGCCTGCCGCATCATCAAGAGCGCCAAGAAGCTCGGGATCGCCACCGTCGCGGTCTATTCCGAGGCCGATCGCGATGCCCTGCATGTGGACATGGCCGATGAGGCCGTCTGCATTGGACCGGCGCCGGCGGCGCAATCCTATCTCGACATGGACAAGATCATTGCCGCCGCCAAGGAGTCCGGCGCCGAGGCGATCCATCCCGGTTACGGCTTTCTGTCCGAGAACGCGACCTTCGCCAAGGCGCTCGAGAAAGCCGGCATCACCTTCATCGGCCCCAACGTGCACGCCATCGAGGCGATGGGCGACAAGATCGAATCGAAGAAGCTTGCGGCGAAGGCGAAGGTCTCCACCGTGCCCGGGCATCTCGGCGTCATCAAGGACGCCAAGGAAGCCGCGAAGGTCGCCGACGAGATCGGCTATCCGGTCATGATCAAGGCGTCCGCCGGCGGCGGCGGCAAGGGCATGCGTATCGCATACAGCCGCGCAGAGGTGGAGGAGGGCTTCAATTCCTCCAAGTCCGAAGCGAAGTCGAGCTTCGGCGACGATCGGGTCTTCATCGAGAAATATATCGAGGAGCCGCGGCACATCGAAATCCAGGTGCTCGGCGATAAGCACGGCAACGTCATTCATCTCGGCGAGCG
>DASQLK010000236.1:0-2355 GCA_035630055.1 Methyloceanibacter sp.
GCTCTTGATGTAGCGCGCCCCTACGGTCTGCGCTGCGCGGTTCAGGGCGCCGTCGACGCGGTCATAGACCGGCTGCTCGGCGACGCCGGGCCAAGTGATCTGCGCAGAGCCGTTGTCGAGAGCAATGCGGCCGCCGGCATCGTCATGGGAGACGACGAAATAGGTATGCAGGCGCGAGAGCGGCCCCTCATAGACGCCTTTCAGTAGGCTCTGCGCGGCACCGAGAATGCGCCCGCCTGAGATGAAGAACACGGGCAGGAGCGGCGCGACGGCGGACGGCATCACGCCTTCCTGGATAATCATCGACCGGTCGAGGTCTTGTTGATCGGGAAGCTCGATCTGCCCCGAGACGCAGGCGCCCACGGTGTCGCCGGTGAACTTCGCCGGATAGCCTACGCCGACGGCGTTGACGCGCTCCTCGCCGCCGAGGGCGAAGGCGATGATGTCGCCGTTCGCGGAGAAGCGCTCGCCGAGCCTGTCGGACAGCGCAAGGCCGCTGCTGCGCGAGCGGAGCAGGATCTCTGTGGAGCCGAGCGTGCCCGCTGCGAGCACGACGGTCTTCGCATCGACATGGCGCGGCGCTTCGTCCTTGCCGTCGGACGGCGCGAAGTGGATGCGCCAGCCGCCCTCCCTCTTCTCGACGCGGCTGACCGACAGTTCGATGAAGATGTCCGCGCCGTGGGCGGCGGCATCGGGTAGGTAGGTGAGCGCTATCGTGTTCTTTGCGCCGACATTGCAGCCGGAGCAGCAATCGCCGCAGAGCACGCATTCGGGCTGGGTGATGCCGGCGGGATTGGTGTTCGTCTCGAAGCTGACGACGACGGGCGCGGCGACAGGCGGGGTGGCAAACCCCTCGCCCGAGCTTTGCAGCGACTTGAACTTGGTGAGCCGGTCCGCATGGGCGTGGCGCGATGGCCGCAGCATTGCGGAGGCACGCTCGTAGCCGAGCGCGAGGAGACCGTCGCTGCGGATCGCATCAGGCCAGGCCTTGTCGGCGAAGACGCGGGCGTCAGGCTGAAGCGCGACGCCGGCATTGATGAGCGAGCCGCCGCCAAGGCCGCAGCCGATCAGCACATGGATGTCGGCGCCAAGGCGGAAGTCGAAGAGGCCGGTGCGCGAGCCGGTGCGCATCTTCGCGCCCGACACCTGCAATTCGCGGCGCAGCTCCGGCAGGCGGCTCGGGAACTCGCCGGTGAGGAACTCGCGGCCGCGCTCGATCACGCAGACGCTCTGTCCGGCGCGGGAGAGGCGCGAGGCGGAGACGCCGCCGCCATAGCCGGAGCCGACCACGACGACATCGTAGGCGGGCTTCATGGCGTCCGCCGGCTTCGAGAGGCGCTGGAGCATGGGCCCCTTCCATACAAAACCCAGCGCGCCGGCACAAACATCCAGGCTTTCAGCCTGAATCACTTCGCTTCACGGTCGCGCGAGAGGCCGTTCCCGCCGCCCGCGGCGATGCCTATTAATGGGCAACGCACCCTCATTCACCCGGAGGCCGTCATGGTCGCACGCCTGTTTGTCGCCGTCACCACCGCGCTCCTGCTCGGCGCGCTTCTGCTCGCCACAGTGCCCTCGCGCCAAGCCCAGGCCGAAGAGATGAAGTCCGGCGAGATGACGGCCATCTTCGCCGGCGGGTGCTTCTGGTGCGTTGAGGCGGCGTTCGACGAGGTTGACGGGGTCACGGAGACCGTGTCGGGCTATGCCGGCGGCACGAAGCCCAATCCGACCTATGGCGACCATGAGGGCTATGTGGAGGCTCTGCGGGTGCGCTACGACCCGGCCAAGGTGAGCTACGCCAAGCTGCTCGACCACTACTGGCACAATATCGATCCGTTCGATGCCGAGGGTCAGTTCTGCGACAAGGGCCCCGCCTATCGCAGCGTGATCTTCGTCGGCGACGATGCGGAAACGGCGCTCGCGGAAAAGACCAAGGCAGAGATCGCGGCGCGCTTCAAGGACAAGGTGGCGACCGAGATCAAGCCCGCCACCACATTCACGGCGGCCGAGGACTACCACCAGAATTATCACAACACGAACCGGGTGGCTTACAAGTTCTACAAATGGAACTGCGGCCGGGCGCAAAGGCTCGCCGAGATCTGGGACGCGCCGTCCTAGGGATTTGCGGCGGTGATCCCGCAATCGCGGAATGCCCTTCGCGCAATAAGAAAGGAACCCGCGCCTTTACGGCGCGGGTCCCTTGGAAACTGACGTCGGAAGAGCCGTAGAGACTACGACGCGTCCTTCTTCTTGAACAGGCCGCCCTTCAGGAGGCCCATCTTGGTGCCGCCCTTCTTCATGGCCTTAGCCTGCTTCTTGCAGGACTTCTTGAACTCGTGGCGGGTCTTCCAGCTGTCG
>DASQLK010000237.1:0-4752 GCA_035630055.1 Methyloceanibacter sp.
TCGTCCTGGAGGAGCCGCTGCCGCAAGGCGACCACGAGCTTATCGTCACGGCAACTTCGCCGGACGGTGCCAGCAGCCTTAGCGCGCAACAGTCGGTCAAGGTCGCTGTCGGGGAGGAGAAGGAGACCGAGGTCGCGGGTCTGCCCAAGGATGAGGCGCCGGCGTCAGCCGAAACCCCGCAATCCTCGGCCGATGCGGATGTCACAACGCCTGAGACCGGCACCGCTTCGAGCGATGCTGCGCCCGCCCAAGAACCAGCGCAGACTGACGACGGCGAGATCCCCGGCGACAAAAGTCTTATCGCAAAGCCCGACGGTGAAGGTGCTGAGGCGCCCGCGGATCAATCGGCCGCGACGGATGATGGCGAGATTCCAGGCGACAAGAGCTTAATCCAATTGCAAACGCCGCCTTCAGATGCATCTGCCGCCGCGACGCCGCCAGCGTCCGCGGAGGCCCCTACCGCGGCTGACGAGGAAATCCCGGGCGATAAAAGCCTGATCGAACCACGCACCGCGGAGACTGCGGCACCCGAGCCCTCGGGGACTGATTCTGTCCGTGCGGAGACCGAGAGCAGCAGTGCGGCGGCGGACGCCGAGCCAGAGGCAGTGCCGGGCCAGCCCGAGCCCGTCATGGCGCCGCCTCCGGCAGGCGAACCGACGCACCGGCCGAAGCCTCCGGTCGTCTTCAAGATGGTCGATTATCAAGACACGGGCCCCGATGCCGGCAAGCTGACCGCCGGCGGTACCGGGGAGCCCGGCGCTACGGTCCTGTTCTATTTCGATGAGACGGCGTTAGGGCAGACTACGGTCACGGGCGACGGCACGTGGACATTCGAGGCGGACGTGAAGCTCACGCCCGGCGATCACAACGTGCTTGCTGAAATTCGCGACGAAAAATCCGGGATGGCGACCGGGCGGGCCTCCATCAGCATGCGGCGCGTCCAGCCGGAGCCGGAAGTCGCCACCGCTCCGCCCGCGGAGCCTGCTCCGCCGGCCCCGGCCGCCGAGGAGGATCAAGCGGCCGCGCCGACTGCCCCCGAGCCGGCGCCCAGCCCGTCCATATCCGAGCCTGAAACGCCCCAAGTCGCCGCGACGGAACCTGATGCCGCAAGTGACACATCGCGGAAGGTGCCTGAGGTCTATGCGATCAAGCGCGGTGACACGCTTTGGGATATTGCGGAAGAGTATCTTGGCGGCGGCTGGCGCTACAAGAAGATCGCCCGCCAGAACCGGAACGTGATCCGCAATCCGCATCGGATCTGGCCTGATCAAGAGGTCCGCATCCCGCAGCCCTAGGGCTAGCTGCGCTTGGCTGAGGGCCTTTGGGCGACTATATCCTTGGAAAGCAGGGCGGCTTTTGGGCTGCCCTTTTTTCCGCGCGGTTTCGCGCCAAAGAAGCACCCATGCTCGACCGTTTGCCGCAAACGAAAAGCGATGCGCTCCTTGCCGCGCGTACTGGCCATCTGGCCGTGCTGCGGGAGCTCGCGCCCTATGTCTGGCCGGAGGGCCGGCCCGATCTGAAGTGGCGCGTCGTCTTTGCGCTGCTCGCCCTCATTGTGGCCAAGGCCGTCACCTTGGCGGTTCCGATCGCCTATAAGACCGTCGTCGACCTCCTCACCGGGGACGCGACGGCGGGCGAGATTGCGGGGCTTTCGGCGCTCGGTCTGGCGGCTATCCCCGCGACCCTAATCATCGCCTACGGGCTCGGCCGTATCCTGATGGTGGTGTTCGCGCAGTTCCGCGACATCCTCTTTACCGTGGTTGCGCAAAATGCAGTGCGCGCGCTCGCCAACCGCACCTTCCGCCACCTGCACGCTCTCTCCATGCGCTTTCATCTGGAGCGGCGCACCGGCGGCCTCAACCGCGTCATCGAGCGCGGCGTTACGGGCGTTGACACGATCATGCGCATGGCGGTGCTCAACTCCATTCCCACCGCCGTTGAGCTCGTGATGATCTGCGGCCTGGTCGCTTATTATTTCGGTTGGATCTACGTGGTGACGGTGGCAGCGACTGTGGTGTTGTATGTCTGGTTCACATTCTGGGCGAGCGAGCGCCGCATCGCGATACGCCGCGACATGAATGAAAGCGATACGGAGGCGCATTCGAAGGCGGTCGATAGCCTGCTCAACTACGAGACAGTGAAGTATTTCGGCAACGAGACGCACGAGTCGCGGCGTTTCGATTCCTCGATGGCGCGCTACGAGCGCGCGGCCGTCCGCACCTATACCTCGCTTGGTCTCCTGAATAGCGGGCAGGCGGTCGTCTTCACCGTCGGCGTCGTCGTCTGCATGCTGCTCGCGGCGCGCGACGTGAGCGCCCGCGTGCTGACAGTCGGTGATTTCGTTATGATCAACGCGATCCTGATGCAACTTTATCTGCCCCTCAATTTCATGGGCATGGTTTATCGCGAGATCAAGCAGGGCTTGATCGACATCGAGACCATGTTCGCGCTTCTGCATGAGCCGCCGGAGATCGTGGATCGGCCGGGTGCGCAGCCTCTGCGCGTCAAGGACGGCAGAATTGAATTCAAGAACGTTTCTTTCGCCTACGATCCGGAGCGGCCGGTCCTGAACAATGTCAGTTTCGAGGTGCCTGCCGGCAAGATGGTCGCCATCGTAGGTGCGTCGGGGGCCGGCAAGTCCACCATCTCCCGCATCTTATTCCGCTTCTACGAAGTCTCCGGCGGGAAGGTGCTCATCGACGGGCAGGATATCCGCGATGTGACGCAGGAGTCGCTGCGCGCCGCGATCGGCATGGTTCCGCAGGACACCGTCCTCTTCAACGACACGATCGAATACAATATCCGCTACGGCAAGCCTGACGCCAAGCAGGCGGAAGTGCGCGAGGCGGCGCGGCTTGCTCAGATCCACGATTTCATCGTGTCCACGCCGCAAGGCTACAACGCATTGGTGGGAGAGCGGGGGCTCAAGCTCTCCGGCGGCGAGAAACAGCGGGTCGCGATCGCGCGCACGATCTTGAAAGCGCCGCCCATCCTAATGCTCGATGAGGCGACCTCCGCGCTCGACAGCCATACGGAAATGGATATCCAGGATGCGCTTGAGCGTGTTGCGCGCAACCGGACGACGCTCGTGATCGCGCACCGGCTATCGACCGTGGTCCATGCGGACAACATCCTCGTGCTCGACCATGGCGAGATCGTCGAGCAGGGGGCGCACATGGAGTTGCTGTCGCGCGGCGGGCTCTATGCGAGCCTGTGGGCCCGGCAACGGGAGGCCGAGGAGGCGAGAGAGCGGCTCGCGCAGACTTCAGATGCGGATACACCGGAATCGCGTGCCGCTGAACGGCTCGAAGACGAAGCTTTGGCTTCCAATTGATAAAGATCAGATGACCAACCGCAACAGCCTGCTCGACACGATTGCCAATGCCTTCGTGCCCATCCACCGGGATGGGCATAAGTTCGTATACGGTTTCGCGGTCGCGACCGTGGTCCTCTTTCTCATCGAAGGCTGGCTGGGGTGGATCGGACTGATCGCGACGGCCTATTGCGCTTATTTCTTCCGTGATCCCGAACGCGTGCCGCCTTTGCGCGAAGGGGCCGTGGTCAGCGGCGCGGACGGGCGCATCGTGGCGATCGATGACGTTGTGCCGCCGCGCGAGCTGGCGCTGGGCGACGAGTTGCGCACGCGCATCTCCGTATTCCTCTCCGTGTTCGACGTGCATATCGTTCGCACGCCGGTCGCCGGCCGCATCGTACGGAGCGTCTATGTGCCGGGCGCCTTTCTGAATGCTGAGCTGGACAAGGCGAGCGAGGACAACGAACGGCGCGCGATGGTCGTCGAAACGCCGGATGGCGCGGGCATCGGCCTGGTTCTGATCGCGGGGCTGGTCGCCCGGCGCATCGTGACTTTCGTCGGCGAGGGGGATAGCCTTTTGCGTGGCGAGCGCGTGGGCTTGATCAGGTTCGGGAGCCGCGTCGATGTCTACCTGCCGCTGGAAGCCAAGGTCGCCGTCGCCGTGGGCCAGACCGCGATCGGCGGCGAAACCGTCCTTGCCGAGTTGAGCGCGCGTCAGATGCCGGAGGGACAGAGGTCCGATGTTCCCACCGTTTGATCCGGAACGAGATGAGAAAAAACGCCGGCAGCGCGTATTCCGCGGCCAAGTGCCGACGCGCGTCCTCATCCCGAACATCTTCACGCTGCTCGGATTGTGCGCGGGGCTTACCGCCATCCGCATGGGGATCGAGCATCGTTGGGATCTCGCCATTGCGGCGCTGGTGTTCGCCGCATTTCTGGATGGTATCGACGGGCGCATCGCGCGGCTTTTGAAAGCGTCGAGCCGGTTTGGAGCCGAGCTCGACAGCCTTGCCGACTTTGTGAATTTCGGCGTGGCTCCAGCCATCATCATGTTCAGCTGGGCGCTTGAAGATCTGGGCAGCATGGGCTGGATCGCCGTGCTGGTGTTTGCGGTGTGCTCCGCGCTGCGGCTTGCGCGCTTCAACGTCTCGCTCGACGCGGATACGCCTGCGTGGCGCAACAGCTATTTTGTGGGCGTG
The DNA here is from genome assembly GCA_035630055.1 of Methyloceanibacter sp. Classification (GTDB taxonomy): domain Bacteria; phylum Pseudomonadota; class Alphaproteobacteria; order Rhizobiales; family Methyloligellaceae; genus Methyloceanibacter. Next base: position 4,513 of record DASQLK010000237.1, read on the forward strand.
CCTGCGCCCGCCGGCGCCATCATTCTGCTCTTGCCCATCTATCTCCAAGATCTCGGGCTGCATTTGCCGATCCTGACGCCGCTCGTGCTTGTCTACACGATCGTCATCGCGCTCCTCATGGTGAGCAACGTCCCCACCTTCTCCTTGAAAATGGCGGGGCCGCGGATCGCGCGCGAATACGTGCCGCCGCTTTTCGTGGTGGCGGCTCTGTTCATCGCAGTGCTCTTGTCGTTTCCCTCG
>DASQLK010000238.1:0-13018 GCA_035630055.1 Methyloceanibacter sp.
AGCTTGAAGCCTTTGCCGACCTTGCCGGTGGACGTCATGTGCGGGCCGCGGCAGAGATCGAGCCAGTCGCCCTGCGCGTAAAGCTTGAGGTCCTCCCCTTCCGGAATCGCGTCGATCAATTCGAGCTTGAAATCCTCGCCCTTCTTCCGGAACAGCGCCTTGGCATCCTCGCGCGAGACGACCTCGCATGAGAACGGCCGATCGCGCGCGATGATCTCCTGCATCTTCGCCTCGATCTTCGGCAGGTCATCCGGCGTGAAGGGCTCGTCGCGCGCGAAGTCGTAATAGAAGCCGTTCTCGATCACCGGGCCGATCGTCACCTGCGTGCCCGGAAAGAGCTCCTGCACCGCCTCCGCCATGACATGCGCGGCGTCGTGACGAACCAGCTCTAGCGCCTCGGGATCCGTGCGCGCGTGGAACTTGATCGCCGCGTCCGCTTTGATGGGTGCTGCGAGGTCGGCAAGCTTGCCGTCGAGGCTCATCGCGACCGTGCGCTTGGCAAGCGAGGGCGAGATCGACTTTGCCACGTCGAGGCCGGTCGTGCCGGGCGGCACGTCGCGCTTCGCGCCATCGGGGAATGTGAGGGAAATCATTCTTGTCCTCCTCTCACTCCTGCGTACCTCGCAGGTAAGAGATTGGTTTCGATGCCCGCTAGATGCTGCTGAACAGCCGGCAAGTCAAGGCCGCGGCGTCACCCGTCGCGCGGGCCGCGCCACCTTCCATAGCGCCACGGCGTGAAGGGATGCCTCTCAAGGGAAAGATCCGGCACCGGATCCAATCCATGACTTCCCCAAGGATGACATCGGCAAAGCCTCGCCAGGGTGAGCCAGGCACCCTTCCAGGCGCCATTTCTGTCGATCGCCTCGCGCGCATAGTCCGAGCAGGTCGGGAGGTGGCGGCAGTGCGCGCCGACGAGTGGAGACAAGGTCAACCGATAAAGCTGGATCGGCGCCAGCATGACAGCCTTCGCGAGTTGCGCGGTCAGCGGTTCGCGCGGGCGGTCGAGGCGGCGCTGCGTTTCAGGCATCGGCGTCAGCCGCCGATACGGCGTCGCGCTTCGCTTCGATCTGCGCGATGGCGTCCTCGACCGCATCGAACACGAGCAAGGTGGAGGGCTGCCGCGCCTTGTAGTCCCGGACCGGTTCCAGCATGGCGAGGTCTGCCCAGCGGCCTTCCGGGGCAGGACCGCCCTCTTTCAGCATCTTGCGCATGGCGGCGCCGACGGCCCGGAGCTCGGCTGCGGTGGAACCGATGATTTCACGGCCCATGACAGAAGCGGAGGACTGGCCGAGCAGGCAGGCCCGGACGCTTTGGCCGTAATCGGTCACGACATCGCCATCCATCTTGAGATCGACATGGACCGTGCTGCCACAGAGCTTCGACCGCGTCATCGCCGTGGCGTCGGGCGCGGCGAGCCGGTCCGCCCGCGGGATGTTGGCGGCAAGCTCGAGAATGCGTTGGCTGTAGATGTCCGGCAGGCTCATATCTCTTCTCTGCTCGATCGGTGTTTCCTCGCCTTGCAGGGCAGGAGCATCGCATTATATATGCAGCCGACTTGCCGTATGGGTAGGCAGGGGGCAATGAAAGCTGCATCCGTCTATTGACGGGGGTACTAAGATCCCCACCTACACAATTGAACGGGCCGCGATTTCGCGCGTTTTATTCCAAGGAATGGTCATGGATGCCACGGTAAAGAAGTTGCGGACCGCCCCCCCAGCCGAAATCGGCCGCGGGCCGGATATTGCTCGTCCCTCCCGCCAGGAGGCCGAAGAGGCCGTCCGGACGCTGATTGCCTATGCGGGGGACGATCCAGCCCGCGAGGGCCTGCGCGACACCCCGAAGCGCGTGACCGCCGCTTATGACGAGTTCTTCAGCGGCTACGGCGAGTGCCCCATGGAGGTCCTCTCGCGCACGTTCGACGAGGTTGCGGGTTATGACGACATCGTCATGCTGCGCGACATCGAGCTGCACTCGCATTGCGAGCATCACATGATCCCCTTCATCGGCAAGGCGCACATCGCCTACTTCCCGACCGATCGCGTTGTCGGCCTCTCTAAGCTCGCACGCGTCGTGGAAGTGTTCGCCCGCCGCCTGCAGACGCAAGAGACGATGACCGCGCAGATCGCCGAGACCATCGACAAATCCCTGAAGCCGAAGGGCGTGGCGGTGATGATCGAGGCCGTGCATCAGTGCATGTCCATCCGCGGCGTGAAGAAGCCTGACGTCGCGACCATCACCACCCAGTTCACCGGCATCTTCAAGGAAGACCCCTCGCAGCAGGCACGCTTCATGGCGCTGGCGGCCAACCGCTAGGCAAAGAAGCGTCCACGATAAGGACGCGAACGCCGTGACCGACACAGCCGCTTTTAGTCCCCCCGGCGACAAAGCCGCGCTCGAAGACGGTACGGACTTCACTCCCAACTTCGATGCGCACGGCCTGTTGCCGGTCGTCGCCAGTTCGGCTGAGACCGGCGAGATCTTGATGCTCGCCTATATGAATGCCGACGCCCTCGCCCTCACCATCCAAACCGGCGAGGCCCATTACTGGTCGCGGTCACGCAAGCAACTCTGGCGCAAGGGCGAGACGAGCGGCAATCGCCAGCGCGTGCTCGAAATGCGCACCGACTGCGACCAGGACGCGCTGTGGCTGATCGTCGAGATGGGCGGCGACGGGACCGCCTGTCATACGGGCCACAGATCTTGCTTCTATCGTGTCGTTGCCGAGGGGGAAGGCCCCTCCGCGGGCCCCCGGCTGGTCTTCGTCGCCGACCCACAAACGTAGGATTTTGCCGCAGAAAACAGTCACTTTACTGCCGCAAAGGGAACTTTAAAGAGTCGAGAGGTAAGCTCTTCAGCGGCTGGGTATGTCGCAATTCGGACCGGCCAACGCTCGCCAGGCCCGATTGCGACGCCAGGTGCCAGACCCCCTCTGGCGCGGGATTGTACCGGGAGCGACATGGCGAGACCGACGATAGGCATTGCCTTGGGTGGCGGCGCAGCGCGTGGCTGGGCCCACATTGGCGTGCTTAAAACCCTCATGGAGGCCGGCTTCGAACCGGACATCGTCGCCGGCACGTCCATCGGTGCGGTCGCCGGCGCCTGCTGTGTCACGAACAAGCTAGCTGCGCTCGAAGAGTTTGCCTGCGGTCTCACCCGCCGCCGCGTATTCGGCTTTCTCGACTTCAATTTCGCCGGCTCCGGACTGATCACTGGCCAGCGGCTCAGCTCGCGTCTCGAAACGCATCTCCAGGACGTACACATCGAGGATCTTGAGCGAAGGTTCGTCGCGGTCGCTACCGAGCTTGGAACCGGTCATGAGGTCTGGCTGAACAAGGGCAGTCTGGTGAACGCCCTGAAGGCGTCATTCGCCCTCCCCGGCATCTTCCGTCCCGTGCAGGTCAACGGCCGCTGGCTCATGGACGGCGCCCTCGTCAATCCCATTCCGGTGTCGGTCTGCCGTGCCCTCGGCGCCCGCATCGTCATCGCCGTCAATCTCGGCGGCGATCTCTTCGGCAAGGGCAGCGTCATTCACGACCACGCCGTATTCGACGAGCCGCCGCCGCTTCCCGACGATTACGACCTCGTCGGCAGCAACGGCCGCGCCGCCGTCCATCTCTTGCATCGGCAGATCTTCGGCAAGGGTAATGGTGCACCGGGAATGTCCGCGGTGATGATGGATGCTATCAACATCACGCAGGACCGCATTGCGCGCTCGCGCCTCGCCGGCGATCCGCCGGACATCACTATCACGCCGAAGACCGGCGGCATTGGCCTGTTCGATTTCCATCGCGCCTGCGAGGCGATCGAACTCGGTGCCGCTGCTGCTGAGCGGCATCTGGACGATCTCAAATTCGCGGTTCGCGCCCTCGCGGCCTGAATAGACTAACCGGTGGCGATGTACTCCCGCATCGCGGCGGCTTCCATCTCCGCTTCCGCGATCCGCATCCTGACCACATCACCGATCGATACGAGTCCGACGAGCCGCCCTCGCTCCACGACAGGCATGTGGCGGAAGCGATGCGATGTCATCTCCGACATCAGCCTGTCGATGGTGTCCGACTCGCGGCAGGTCACGACGGCCTTCGTCATGCAGGTTTCGGCGCGCTCGCTGAGGCCCTTGACCCCCGCCCGCGCGACCTCCCGCACGACGTCCCGCTCGGAGATGATGCCCGTGACTTTGTCCTCGGACGTGATCACGATGCAGCCGATCCGGTGCTCGCGCAGCATTTCGGCAATCTCGAGCAAGGTCGCCGCAGCCGACGCCGTCCGCACCTCCCGGCCCTTGAGCTTAAGAATGGTGGCGACATTCATTACGCGTTTCCTCCAGCGCCGAGGACTTCGCCTCGTTAGCTGCGACATTCTGTCTCCGACAGAAGAACCTGGCAAGAGTTTGCTGGCAGCGGCGACCGGCTAAGGCCCGCGAGGATCCGGCGCATCGTCCTCGAGAACGGGCTGTCGGTCGAAATAACCAAAGAAAAACAGGCCGAAAAGGAAACCGCCGATATGCGCCTCCCAGGCGATTCCGCCCTCGGCCCCACCGATAGAAACTGAGCTCAGTCCGAAAAAGGCGTTCAGCACCACCCAGAAGAGGAGAAAAAAGAGGATGCGCGGGTCGCTGAAGGTCTGACTGAGGGTCATGAGCGGGACATGAGCGTAGTCCGGCTCGCCTTGGGGCCCCTGCCCCCGCGGCCTGAAGATGAACCGCAGCGCGGCTGCCATCTGTCCCGAGATGGCTGCCGACGCGCCCACCACGGGCGCCATCTCACCGTAATGAAACAACAGATGCATCAGCGCACCCGCGATCCCGCAAAGGATGGAGAAGTAAAAGAAGCCGCCATCGCCGATCCGCCGCGCGACGGCGCTGCCGAACGCCAGCATCCAAAAGGTGTTCACCATCAGATGCACCCACCCCGCATGCACGATCATGTAACTGACGAACGACGTGATCGCGGTGACGTAGCCGCCGGGAAGTTCCAGCGCCGCCCCACTATACCGGGCAGGAATGAAGGCGAGCGCGAGGAGCATCGTGAGGTCGAGCTCGTCCGGGAGCGAGATCCGCACGAGCTGCACCGCGATCATCAAGGCCGAAGCGAGCAGGACGCTTCTTGGCACGTTGAACATGGGCTGGTTGGGACTGGGCATCCTTAACGCCACCGGCTTCCGACATGCGAAACGGCGAAAACTGACGAACCGCCGCGCTGGCACGCTCCCTGCTTTGATTGCCCTATCAGCATCGCGGGCGATGCCGGTTGTGCCAAAGCGAGAAATTTACCTTGCCTTGGCGGAACGTTGGTTGGCCCCGCAGTCGAAGTGTAGCGTTCACGTGGGTGGGCAATGCAGCAGTCAACAACGAAGCAGCTTTACGCGTATTGGGATCGCGTGCGCAATGGTCGCCTTGCGCCCCGCCGGTTCGAGATCGAGCCCGCGAGTATCGCGCCCCTTCTCCCTGAGACGTTCATCGCGGAGTGCACGGGCTTTTTCTCGTACCGCTTCCGTCTCGTCGGCACCCATGTCTGCGACCATTTCGGCCGCGAGCTACGCGGCACCGACTTTCTCAGCCTGTGGGACGCGCAAGATCGCGATGCCATGGCAACCGCTGTCACGACGGTGGTACGCGATGGCGCCGCGGCGCATGGCACGTTCCACGCCTACACGGCGACCGACCGGCAGGCGACGTTTGAATTCGTAATCCTTCCCCTCGTTCACGCCGCAGACTCCGTTAATCGGCTGCTCGGATCGATCGCGGCCATCGACCCGCCGTTCTGGCTTGGGACGGAACCCTTGCGCCGACTCGAACTGGTGACGGTCGACCTGCACTGGCCGGACGGCGCGCCGGCCTTTGTCGGCGCGGCCGCGACCTCGTCCGGTGCCGCCGCCGCTCGCGTCCTGCGGGAGCGCTTCCGCGTCTATGACGGTGGTCTCGCCAAATCGGACTAGAGGCGGGAGACATACTTCGGGCGCACGCTGCGGTCGGCACGACTGTGCTGATACGCGCCTTAGACCTTCCTTAACCGAACCGCCTGAAACTTGTGCATCGATGCCCGGTCGTCTCCAAGACGCAGCGTGCAAAGAGCCTATATCAACCTCGCGTCCATCCCGGGGCGCCGTCCGAGCAAAGCCCATGGCGAGCATCGAGGAATGGCCGACCCAGGAGAGCGCAGATGTCCCGCCGCACAGCGGCAGGCTGCGGGCCCGGCGCGAGGCTGACGAGCGCGCTGGCCGCCATATCCCCAAGATTGTCCCCGACCGCAGACGCTACCGGCGCGTGCCGGTCAAGCTCTTCGGCCGCTTCATGCGTGAGGACAAGCAGGAGTATCCCTGTCAGGTCATCAACATGTCGGCCGGCGGCATGGCGGTGATGTCGCCCATGGCCTGCGAGATTGGCGAGCGCATCGTCGCCTATCTCGACAATATCGGCCGCATTGAAGGCATTGTCGTGCGCTGCATCGACGGCGGTTTCGCCGTGCGCATCGTGGCGAGCCTCTACAAGCGCGAACGGATCGCAAACCTCCTCACCTGGCTCGTCAACTACGACACGCTGGGGATGACCGAGGAGCGCCGCCACGAGCGCGTCGTGCCCCGCGTCAGCGCGTCCAAGCTCATCCTGCCCAATGGCGAGGTGCACCCATGCCGGGTAATCGACGTCTCCTTGAGCGGCGCCTCGATCGCAAGCGCGGTCAGGCCACCGCTGGAGACAGTCGTCATCCTTGGCCGCATGCGAGGCCGGGTGGTCCGCCACCACGATAAGGGCGTCGCCATTCAATTTTCCGAGCTTCAGGACCCTGACAACTTGGCCCGCTCCTTCGGAAGCACCTGACGGCCGCCCCTTTAGGGACGCGGATCTCCGCCTGAACCTTCCTCAACGTTAGTCTTCAGCACCGGCCCTGACGCGCTCGTACTCGGCCCGTTGCGGGGAAGGACGCTGTTTGTTCTCATATTTCTCTAAAATTTTAGGCAATCTCGTAATGTTCGCTTTTGAGTAATCCTGTCTAATAACCCATTACCAATACTACTCGAAAACTCCGAGCTACTTTATCCGGATCTCAAAATCTCTCAGGCATAGTCCCCCCTAACAAATGGGGGGCGTAATGAAACACTTCGTTATTGGTTCGGCGTTCTTGATGTTCATCTCTTCGATGCCAGCAGACGCGACAAATGATCATTCGATCAGCCTGCGGCCGACAATTGAACCTCAGAAAGTCTTGTTCATGGAGTCCTTCGGGGACACGCTCCCGCCGATCGGCTACGTGACCTTCTGCCAGGACAATCGCGACGAATGCCGGCCGTCCCGCCGCTTCGCCGACAGGGTCCAATACAACCCCGTCAAGTTCGACGAGCTGCAGGCGATCAACGCTTACGTCAACGGCGCCGTGACCCCGGTGACGGACATGGAGCTCTACGGCAAGGTCGAAGTTTGGACCTATCCGGCGAGCGGCAAGGGCGACTGCGAGGACTACGTCCTCCTGAAGCGCCGCATGCTGCTCGAGCGCGGCTGGCCGGCGAGCACCCTCCTCATCACCGTCGTTCGCGACGAGAACAATGAGGGCCATGCCGTCCTCACCGTGCGGACCGACTCCGGCGACTTCGTGCTCGACAACAAGCGCAAGGAAGTTCTGGCCTGGAGCGACACGCCCTACACCTTCGTAAAGCGGCAATCCGACCGCAACCCGCTGGTCTGGACCTCGCTCCTGCCGCCCGACCTTGCCCCGCAGCCCGCGGTCTCCGCCTCGAACAGCAACTAGCAGAAGGCTTCGACCTCCCCTTGGGAATGACTTTCAAGGCCCGGTGACATCCCCCACCCATCCCCGACCCAGCCGGGCCTTTACTAGAGCCGGTCTCGCGAGAGACCGGCTCCTCTTTTTTCGGGAGCCGTCAGAACTTCGAGATGAGGTCCATCAGCACGGCGCCGGAGAACAGGCTCCAGGCTGCTGCGATGACCGCGGAGACGCCGAGCCATGCGGGCGAGCGCATCTTGAGCCGCGCCCCATCCCACGCGTTGCGCATGATGATCACAGGTCCCGCGAAAGCGCGAAGGAACACCCCGGCAAGCGACGCCAGCACCGAGTTTGGCTCAAGGCCGAAGCCGAGCGGCTTGCCGCTGAGGAGCTGGGCCAAGCTCGCGAGAATCCCCGCCAGCACGAAGCCGACAGCCGTCATGTAGAGATAAAAGGCAAGTGATTGCATCGGCCCCGCCGCCGCTCTTTGCGCGTCGGAAGCCAGTCTAAGCGGGGGCCTGCAGGCCCGTGCGAGATTTGTTAAGGGGTGGTTAACTCTGCACCGGAGCGCACCCCTTGGCGGCGCTGCTACACTTTGAGGTCGTAATCGAGGATCGCCATCTGGAACTGATAGGCGATTTCACCCTCGTCATCATCGCGGAACATCACGCCGATAAATTCATCGCCGATATAGACCTCGGCGCTGTCTTCTTTCTTTGGCCGCTGCCGCACCTGGATGTCAGACAGGCGGAAGAGCCGCTGCAAATATCCTTCGAGCTTGACGATCTCGTCACGTGTCACACGCTATCTCCCAGTGTAATAAGTTGCAGGAAAGGCCGAAGCCTATGAACCGGTCGTGGGCTCTTCGTCCACGAACACCTGGTCCATGCTGAGCGCGGGCTCTTCGCAGCCGGCAAACCCGATCTCCCGCGCGGGCACGCCCGCTACGGTGCGCCGGGGCGGCACGTCATTCAACACGACGCTGCCCGCGGCCACGCGAACGCAGTCGCCGATATTGATGTTGCCGAGGATCTTTGCGCCCGCCCCAATCATGACGCCACGCCCGATCTTCGGATGGCGATCGTCATGCTCGTTGCCGCTGCCGCCAAGCGTGACGCCATGGAGCAGGGAGCAATTGTCGCCGATCACCGCGGTCTCGCCGATGACGATGCCGGTGGCGTGATCGAACATGATGCCCCGACCAAGCCGCGCTGCGGGGTGAATGTCTACCTGCAAGAAGCGCGAGGAAAGACTCTGGAGATAGAGCGCGAAGTCCTTCCGGCCCTGCTGCCAGAGCCAATGCGCGATGCGGTGGGTCTCGAGCGCGTGGAAGCCCTTGAAGTAAAGCAGAGGCTCGATGAAACGGTTGCAAGCTGGATCGCGCTTCGCGACCGCCATGATGTCGGCACGGAAAGCATCACCGAGCGCGGGATCCGCCTCGAGCACCTCGTGAAACATCTTGTGCAGAAGCCCGGCGTCGACGGCGGCATGTTGCAGCCTGCGCGCCAGACGATGGCAGACGGCGTCTTCGAGACGGTTATGGCTGAGCACGGTCGCATAAACGAAACCGCCAAGCGCCGGCTCGGCAGCGCTGATCTCGTCCGCCTCGCGCCGAACCTGGCTCCAGATCGGATCGTAGCTCGCGATCGCGGACTTCTGCGCCTTTTGGGACTTCTGCATCGAAATACCTCGCATACCAGCCAATGGGGCGGCACGGCTTTTCGTTCCCTAGCACGTGACTAAGACACCTGGGTTAAAAAGTTAAGCACGCCCTGCTTGAACTGCGAGTCGCCGACGGCCTTCATATGGTCGCGCCCCTTGATTTCAAGCGTTTGCGCCCCCGGAATGAGGGCCGCGAGGGCCGCTCCGGAGCCGCCGATCACGTCTTCGGACCCAACCGCCACCAGCGCGGGAACGGCGATCGTCGCCAGCGCCTCCGGCGTGACCTTTTCACGCGGGCCACGCATGCAGGCCGCCAGCGCCTTGAGATCGCTGTTCGTCTGCTCCGCGAAGCGCCGGAAGCTTCGGGCCGTGTCATTGCTTACGTCGTCGATGCTCGGCACCTCGAGCGCGCGGGCCAAGGGTCCGGCGCCGACCATGCCACGCACCATGTTGATCCCGAGCCCGCCAAAGACCACGCTGCGCACCCGTTCGGGATGCTGGAACACGAGGAAGGCCGCGATCCGCGCGCCCATGGAATAGCCAAGCACGTCCACCCGTTCGATGCCCAAATGATCGAGCAGCCTGCGGGCGTCCTCCGCCATCGCCGGCGCGCCATAAAGCGCGGGATCGTAAAGCTTCTCGCTCTTCCCGTGCCCGCGATTGTCGTAGGCAATGACCCTGCGGCCCGCCCCCAACAGCGTCTCAACCCAGGAGGGATCGGCCCAATTGGCGGCGACATTGGACGCGAAGCCGTGGATGAGCAAAATCGGCTCGCCCTCCCCCTCGTCGATATAGGCGATCTCCACGCCATCTGAATCAAACTCTGGCATTCCACCTCTACCGCTGACGAGCTTCGCTCTCTATGCTGCAGCCGATTTCCGCAAAGCTCGCTTAGTTGGATCCGCGATGGCGCAAACATTGGTACCGCATCTCGTGAACGATCAGGGCGTCGAACAGATCAGGATCGGCGTCAAGGAGTTCCAATGCATGGGGGCGACGCCCCCGTTTGATCATCCCCACGTTTATCTCGACATGGGCGATGAAACGCAGCTTGTCTGCCCCTATTGCTCCACGCTCTATGTCTACGAGCCCTCATTGCGGCAGAGCGAGAGCGACCCGCCGGGCTCGGTTTTCGTCGCAACGGCGCCGCCCGGGGCGCCAGTAGCCTGAGCGCAACGCCGATGCCAAGCGAGAAGCGCGGCGTTGTCATTGCCGGCGGCGGCATTGGCGGCCTGAGCGCGGCCATCGCCCTCGCGGCTCAGGGAATGGCAAGCACTGTTCTCGAACGCTCCAATTTCTGCGATGAAACGGGCGCGGGCATCCAGCTCGGTCCTAACGCGGCCCGCGCGCTGCAGAAGCTCGATCTTCTCGACGATGTTGCAGCGGCGGCGGCAAGGCCCGAAGCGATCTGTCTCTTCGACGCGCATTCCGGCCGGCGCCTCAGCACAATGCCGCTGGGAGATGCGATCCTCCAACGCTACGGCGTGCCCTATCTGACCCTGCACCGCGCAGATCTTCACGCCGCGCTCTACGCCAAGGCTCGGGCCGTGGCCGAGATCAAACCTGGCGCGGAGATATTGGATATCGCCGCCGTTGCGGACGGCATCGACGTCCTCACCAAGGCGGGCAAATCGTTCGGTTCGTGTCTGGTCGGCGCCGATGGAATTTGGTCTATGGTCCGCGACGTCGTTGCACCCGACGCGCCGTTACGATTTGGCGAAGCCACCGCATGGCGCACCCTGCTGATAAACGAAGGACTGCCTTCGCCGTTCGGCGATAACGTCGTCGGCGTTTGGATGGGCCGCGGCGCTCATCTCGTGCATTACCCTGTCCGCAACGGGCGCCAGGTGAACGCGGTCGTCGTGATCGACCAGGGTGACGAAGGTTTGGGCTGGCACCGGGCGATCGACGCCGGCGATCTCTTGCAGCGCATCGGGAATTGGGCGCCAGAGCCTCGGCGTCTGCTTGAGCAGGCCGTCACTTGGCGGGGCTGGGCACTCTACCGCCTGCCGCCCCTGACCTCGTGGAGCCGCGAAAATGTCGTTCTTCTCGGCGACGCGGCGCACCCCGTGCTTCCGTTCCTCGCGCAAGGCGCAGCGCTTGCCATCGAGGACGCTGTCACGCTCGCGACATGCATGGCGCAGTCGGAGAGCCCGCCTGCGGCCTTCAGACGCTACGAGGCTTTGCGCAAACCGCGTGTCACGCAGGTGCAAAAAGCCTCATGGCGTTTCGGCCGCATCTATCATGCCGGATTTCCACTCCGCGCCTCGCGCAACATCGTACTTAGCGCGCGTCGCGGTGATCGCCTTCTGACGAGCTTCGATTGGCTATATGGCGGGGCAGCCTGACGCAAGTTCGGCGCGAACCCAGTCGACCGAGAGCGCCCAAAACGGTAGAAATCCGGGAGGCTGGCTCGGTTTACGGCGACTTTCGGCAGAAGCCTGACTATGCTGCGGAAACCATAGTTTGCTTCGACTGGCGCCCCCCGGCGCCGCAAGCGTCTGCAACCCCCCGAACGGTAGCCTGGACATGATTCTTGCCCTCGTTGCGCTTATGCCGTTCCTAGGCGCTGCTATTCCACCGCTGGCAGTTCGCTTTGGGCGCAACGTCTGCGCCATTTCTGCCGGCGCAGTGACGCTGACGGCTCTTCTACTGTTGCTGTCTGAAGCGCCTGCGGTCTACCGCGGCGATGTCCTCACCTGGAGCGTGCCCTGGGTACCGCAGATCGGCCTGTCGTTTGCCTTCTTCCTCGATGGCCTCGGCCTGTTCTTCGCCGTTCTGATCCTGGGCATGGGGCTTCTCATCATCCTCTACGCGCGCTTCTATTTGAGCGCCAAGGATCCGATGGGCCTGTTTTACGCCTACCTTCTGCTGTTCCAGGGCGCGATGGTGGGCATCGTGCTCAGCGACAATGTTCTGCTGCTGCTCGTCTTCTGGGAACTCACGAGCCTCACCTCGTTTCTGTTGATCGGCTATTGGCGCGAGCTTCCCGAGTCGCGTCAAGGTGCCCGCATGGCGCTGATCGTCACCGGTGGCGGCGGACTCATGCTGATCGCCGGCATGCTCTTGCTCGGGCAGATCGCAGGCTCCTACGAATTGTCCGAGATCTTGGAGCGCGGCGACGCGATCAGATCTTCCCCGCTGTTCTTGCCGATGCTGCTGCTTATTCTCGGCGGCGCCTTCACCAAGTCCGCACAGTTCCCATTCCACTTCTGGCTGCCACACGCCATGGCCGCACCCACACCGGTCTCAGCCTACTTGCATTCGGCGACCATGGTGAAGGCGGGCATCTTTCTGATGGCGCGGCTGTGGCCGGTGCTCTCCGGCACTGACGAATGGTTCTGGCTGGTCGGCGGGGCCGGGGCCTGCACCTTGCTGCTCGGCTCCTATGCCGCGATGTTCCAGAACGACCTGAAAGGCCTGCTGGCCTATTCCACCATCGGTCATCTCGGCCTCATCACGCTGCTGCTCGGGATGAACAGCGACATGGCGACGGTCGCGGCCATCTTCCACATCATGAACCACGCGACCTTCAAGGCCTCGCTCTTCATGGCCGCGGGCATCGTAGATCGCGGCACAGGGACGCGGGATCTGCAGCGCTTGAGCGGCTTGTCGCGCGCGATGCCCATCACAGCGACGCT